>JAIUMG010000012.1 GCA_022565655.1 Alkalimonas sp. | reverse complement strand
CAATATCATTAAGTTACCAAATATCAGTGCCTCTATTCCCCAGTTAAAAGCGGCCATTACTGAGTTGCAGCAACAAGGCTATGCGTTGCCGGATTATCCGTCTGAAGCGAAAACGGACGAAGAGCGGGATATTAAATCGCGTTATGATAAAATTAAAGGCAGTGCGGTCAACCCGGTATTGCGTGAAGGCAACTCCGATCGTCGGGCTCCGGTGTCGGTAAAAAATTATGCCAAGAAACACCCGCATAAAATGGGTGTCTGGAGTAAGGATTCTAAATCGCATGTGGCGCATATGGACGATGGCGATTTCTTCAGCAGCGAGCAATCTACCACCTTTGAAGCAGCCGATGATTTAAAAATTGTACTGAATGCCAATGGCAGCCAGCAGGTATTGAAAGCCAGTGTGCCCGTGTTGGCAGGTGAAGTGGTTGATGCCGCCGTGATGAGTAACAAAGCACTGTGTGCGTTCTTTGAAAAAGAAACCGCTGCTGCAAAAGAGCAAGACGTTTTATTGTCGTTGCATCTAAAAGCGACCATGATGAAAGTATCGGATCCGATCATGTTCGGTCATGCGGTTCGGGTTTACTTCAAAGCGTTATTTGCTAAACATGGTGACACCTTTGCCAAACTTGAGGTGGACCCAAGCAATGGTTTTGGTGATGTCATTGCGAAGATCGCTCAGCTGGATGAAACCAAACGCGCCGAGATTGAAGCCGATATCCAGGCGATTTACCAGCAACAACCTGAGCTGGCTATGGTGAACTCAGATAAAGGTATCACCAATTTGCATGTACCAAGCGATATCATCATTGATGCGTCAATGCCTGCGATGATCCGTGAGTCAGGCCAGATGTGGGGCCCGGATGGCTCGTTAAAAGATGCCAAAGCCATGATCCCGGATCGTTGTTATGCCGGTGTTTACCAGGAAACCATCGCATTTTGTAAAGAGCATGGTGCGTTTGACCCATCGACCATGGGGACGGTACCCAATGTTGGCTTGATGGCGCAAAAAGCAGAAGAATACGGCTCACACGATAAAACCTTTGAAATTCCTGCCGATGGCCAGGTTCAGGTACTGAATCAAGCTGGTGAGGTGGTGTTTGAACATGCAGTGGAGCAAGGTGATATCTGGCGCATGTGTCAGGTGAAAGATGCACCTATTCGTGATTGGGTCAAGCTGGCTGTCAATCGTGCTCGTTTGAGTGATACCCCAGCCGTGTTCTGGCTCGATAGTGAGCGTGCCCATGACAGCGAGTTAATCACCAAGGTGGAAGCTTATCTGCGAGAGCACGATACCGATGGCCTGGAGTTGCATATAATGTCTCCTGTCGATGCGACTCGTTTTACATTGGCACGTGTTAAAGCCGGGCAAGACACCATTTCGGTGACGGGGAATGTGTTGCGTGATTATTTGACCGATTTGTTCCCAATTCTAGAGTTAGGCACCAGCGCCAAGATGTTATCAATCGTGCCACTGATGAATGGTGGTGGCTTGTTTGAAACCGGAGCGGGTGGTTCAGCTCCTAAGCATGTACAGCAATTGGTGGCTGAAAATCATTTGCGTTGGGATTCTTTGGGCGAGTTTTTAGCGCTAGCAGCGTCGCTTGAGCACTTAAGCCGTGCCACTGACAATGCACGTGCTCAGGTTCTGGCTGATACCTTGGATCAAGCGACGGCTAAATTCCTGGAAACCAACAAATCACCCTCTCGCAAAGTGAAAGAACTGGATAACCGCGGTAGTCACTTCTATCTGGCGATGTATTGGGCTGAAGCGTTAGCGCAGCAGAGCCAGGATACAGAGTTGCAACAACGGTTTGGCAAACTTGCCCAAGCATTAACGGGGCAGGAAGAGCAGATTGTGCGCGAGCTGAATGATGCACAGGGGCCCGCTGTAGATATTGGTGGTTATTACCGACCAAATAAGGCTGCAGTCGATAAAGTGATGCGGCCAAGTGCAACACTCAACCAAGTGCTGAGCACATTGTAATCTTCAGTACTTTTGTTTAAGCAATACAAAAACTGCAGGCACTTGGTAGTGCCTGCTTTGTTTTGCGCTCGTGAGTCAGCTTGACTTCAGGAGTCTGATTGCTCTTCTCCAGGCAGTACAATATTGACTGCGTGTAAACCTTTTGGTCCTTCCGCCAAGTCAAACTGAACATCTTGGCCAGCTTTCAAAGTACGGTAGCCATCCATTGTGATGGTGGAATAGTGTGCAAAAATATCTTCGTCTCTGCCGTCTTCCCGGATAAACCCAAACCCTTTGGCATTATTGAACCATTTTACTTTACCGGTAGCCATACTACTTACATCCTTCTTTAAGTGAGCTAAATTCTGTGTGCAGGTATAATAATTTCAGGGTAAATGCGTTACCCTAGTACTTAATGTAGATAATTTGCTCAGACAGTCAAGTTTTTTGCAATTGAATCTCCGATTTTTTACTAATAATTAATGAGAACTCCTTTGAAGGATGACTGAGGCATAGCTATAGTTTATGAGTTGGTTTAAAGAATTAGGTATAGAGCACGAGGGGCTCGAGGAGTTAACCCGGCAGAAAGTAGAGCCACCAGCGATGTACCGGGTGATCCTGCACAACGATGATTACACACCAATGGACTTTGTCATTGATGTACTGATCCGTTTTTTTAATATGCAGTATGAACAAGCAAGCGAGATTATGCTGCAAGTCCACCATAAAGGCAGTGCCACCTGCGGGGTCTTCACCGCTGAGATTGCTGAAACGAAAGTGTTGCAAGTGACAGAATATGCAAAATCACACGAACATCCATTGCTTTGTACGATGGAACGAGCTTAACTTAAAGCTAAGCAGCCGATGAACATAACTCAGATGCAGTCAGGAGTACATTTATGTTGAACAAAGATCTTGAGTTAACGCTTAACTTGGCATTTCGTTTTGCCCGGGAGCGACGTCATGAGTACATGACAGTCGAGCATTTATTGCTGGCCCTGCTGGATAATCCTGCTGCTGGTGATGCCCTTAAATCTTGTGGCGCTAACATTGAAAAGCTTCGCCTTGAACTAGCCACCTTTATCGATTCAACCACGCCTTTGTTACCAGAAGATGAAGTTGAACGTGATACTCAACCGACACTTGGCTTCCAACGTGTTTTGCAACGCGCGGTATTTCATGTGCAGTCTTCTGGTAAAACGGAGGTGACCGGCGCAAATGTGTTGGTTGCTATCTTCAGCGAGCAGGAATCGCAAGCCGTTTACCTGTTAAAGAAAGTCGATATCAGTCGTCTCGATGTGGTGAACTATATTTCGCATGGTGTCATTAAAACAGAAAAACTTGAGCAGCATGATGATGCTATTCAGGATGATTTGTCGGAAGCGCCGGCCGAGGAAACACGCTCCCTAGACAGCTTCACGGCTAACTTGAACACATTAGCAAAACAAGGCCAGATTGACCCACTGATTGGCCGGGACTCTGAGTTAGAGCGAGCCATTCAAGTGTTATGTCGCCGTAAGAAGAACAACCCGTTGCTAGTTGGCGAGGCCGGTGTAGGAAAAACAGCCATTGCTGAGGGCTTAGCATTTCGTATTGTTAACAAGCAAGTTCCGGCGGTGATTGAAGATGCCACCATTTACTCACTGGATATGGGCGCGCTGTTGGCGGGAACCAAATACCGTGGTGACTTCGAAAAGCGGCTTAAATCACTGCTAAAAGAGCTGGAAAAAGAAGAAAACGGCATCTTGTTCATAGATGAAATTCATACCGTGATTGGCGCGGGGGCAGCATCTGGTGGTGTGATGGATGCATCTAACCTAATCAAGCCACTGCTGTCTAGCGGGCGTCTTCGTTGTATTGGCTCAACAACTTACCAGGAGTTCAGAAATATCTTTGAAAAAGATACCGCCCTGGTACGGCGTTTTCAGAAAATTGATGTCACGGAACCCAGTGTGGAAGACACCACGCGCATTTTGCAGGGCTTGAAAGAGCGTTACGAGCAGCACCATAGCGTCCGTTACACGCAAAAAGCATTGCGAGCAGCGGCTGAATTATCGGCTAAGTACATCAACGAGCGGCACCTGCCGGATAAAGCGATAGATGTGATTGATGAAGCGGGTGCCAGTCAGCGGTTGCTACCCGTATCGCGGCGTAAGAAAGTGATTAATGTGCCGGATATTGAGCATGTGATTGCCAAGATGGCTCGGATCCCGGAAAAGTCGGTATCAGCGTCTGATCGCGATGTGCTGAGTAACCTTGATCGTAATTTAAAATTGGTTGTGTTTGGCCAGGATGCAGCCATTGATGCCCTGACTGCCGCTATTCGTTTATCACGCTCAGGCTTAGCCAATGAAGAAAAACCGATAGGCAGCTTTTTGTTTGCAGGCCCAACTGGCGTTGGTAAAACGGAAGTCACCAAGCAGTTGGCCACGGTGATGGGGGTTGAGTTGTTGCGTTTCGATATGTCGGAGTACGTTGAGCGACACGCCATTAGCCGCTTGATTGGTGCGCCTCCTGGCTATGTTGGCTTTGAGCAGGGAGGGCTACTGACTGATGCGGTCTCGAAAAACCCATACGCAGTGGTGTTGCTGGATGAAATCGAAAAAGCACACAGCGATATATACAATATCCTGCTGCAAGTGATGGATCATGGCACCTTAACCGATAACAACGGCCGGAAAATTGATTTCCGTAATATCGTATTGGTGATGACGACCAATGCCGGGGTTCAGGAAACGATCCGTAAATCGATTGGCTTTAAACAACAAGATCATAGCCATGATGCCATGAGCGAAATTAACCGGACCTTTAGCCCAGAGTTTAGAAACCGCTTAGACAGCATCATCTGGTTCGAGCACTTAACCAGCGAAATCATTGTGCAGGTGGTGGATAAATTTATCTGCGATTTGCAGGTGCAACTGGATAAAAAGCAGGTGTCTATCGAGTTAAGCCAGGAAGCTCGTGCCTGGTTGGCCGAAAAAGGCTACGATCATGCCATGGGCGCCCGGCCGATGGCACGGTTGATCCAGGAGCAACTGAAAAAGCCATTGGCCAATGAAATCTTGTTTGGGCGACTGCTGCAGGGTGGTGATGTTAAAGTGGAGCTGAAAAATGACAAGCTAAGCTTTGTTTTTCAGGAAGAAGCCGAACCCGCATAAGCTGATACCATACTGATACAGCAAAAAAACCCGCGCATGCGGGTTTTTTTATGGCCGTGTGTTTTGGCTGGTGTATTAGCAATCCAGCGTCAGGTTTATCGCTGACGGAAAACGATACGGCCTTTGCTTAAATCGTAAGGTGTCAGCTCAACTGTGACTTTATCACCGGTTAAGATCCGAATGTAATGCTTACGCATTTTGCCGGAAATATGAGCAATAACGACGTGACCATTTTCCAGCTCAACTTTAAACATGGTGTTTGGCAAGGTATCTAAAATGGTGCCTTGCATTTCAATTACATCTTCTTTCGCCATTCAGCGTACTCGCCTCTAAAATTATGAAAACAAAAATCAGCGCAGATTGTGCCGAAAAGCACCAGACTTGTAAAGTCAGAAGGCCATATTTACCGAATTGAATGCCATTTATCGTTGATAAATCGTTGTTGCGGCCTGAATTCGCCTTTATAAGCCATTTTATCACAATCAGCAATGTAATAACCCAGGTATAGGAAATCATTTTGTAACTGCCTGGCTTGCTCTATGAGCAACAGAATACCAAGTAAGCCAGGAGAATACCGCTGCCAGTCAGGGTGATAAAAGGTATAGACGGCCGATAATGAATTGTCCAGCCTGTCGACAACAGAAACCGATACCAGCTGTTGCTGATCATATATCTCCAGTGTCCAGACTGGCAGCCAATTGCATGTTAGCAGCGATTCAAGCTGTGCCATGTTTGGTGGAAACATGCTGCCATCCCGATGCTTGAAGCTGATGTAATCACTGTACAGGGAAAAATATTCTCTGGCAGGGCGGGCCGGAGCCCATTGAACTCGCAAGCCCTGCCGTTTGGCTTTAGACAGGATGCGGCGTTGCTTTCGATTGGGAGTGAAAGCATTAACGGGCAGGCGGACCGACTGACACTGCTGACAATGAGAGCAGTGTGGCCGGTACACATCATCACCTGAACGACGAAAATTGTGCTGCAACAGTTGTTGGTACAACGAATGATGGAGCGGCTGCTGCGGCAATAAAAAAATGACCTGCTCTTTCTGCTGTGGCAAGTATGCACAAGGCTCGGCTGCGGTTAAACCAAAGCGTAGCTCAGCCATAGCCAGGCAACTTGAAAGGGTGGGGCTGCCAGGCTGATGCTGGGTAAGGCTGTTGGGCTAATTCCTGCAGCAACGCAAGATACTGCTGACGGGGAAAGTGGCAGACACCAAGTTGATCCAAAAAATCGTTTGGCATTTGGCAGTCAATCCAGCCGGCTTGATGCTGTTGCAAATGGTGCTGCAGTGCGATCATGGCAAGCTTGGCTGTGCCTGGCTGACGGTTAAACATGGACTCACCACAGAACAGCTTGCCGATCATTAAGCCATACAAGCCTCCGACCAGTTCCTGCTGATGCCAGATCTCAATGCTGTGTGCATAACCAAGCTGATGCAGTTGAATGTAAGCTTGCTGCATCGGCGGCAGGATCCAAGTATCAAGCTGGTAAGGCCGTGGTGCAGCACATTGCTTAATAACCTGCTCAAAGGCGATATTGACGCTACAACCATACTGCATTTTACGACACTGCTTGCGCAGGGTTCGATTCAGCTGCAGTTGACCGGGGGGGAATAAAGCACGTACCGAGGGGCTCCACCACAGCAGAGGATCGCCCTGGCTGAACCAGGGGAAAATGCCACTTTGATAAGCCAGCAGTAGACGTTCTGGTTGCAAGTCGCCCCCCATGGCCAATAAACCATCGGGTTGACGCAGTGCTTGATGAACTGGCGGAAAAGTCAGTTGCTGCGTCAGCTCTGGTAGATAGACAGGCATCAGCCCAGTCGCTTAGTTACTGAGTGCATCCAGATAGCGTTCTGCATCCAAGGCTGCCATACAGCCACTTCCTGCCGAAGTAATAGCCTGACGATAGATATGGTCCATCACATCGCCTGCCGCAAAGATTCCTTCTACGCTGGTTTGGGTGGCATTGCCTTCCGTCCCGGACTGGACTTTCAGGTAGCCGTTGTGCATCTCGAGTTGACCTTTGAAAATATCGGTATTCGGCTGGTGGCCAATGGCAATGAAGACACCTTGTACGTCGAACTGCTCCGGGGCTTCTCCTTTGCTGGATTTTAAACGAACTCCGGTCACGCCCATGTCATCGCCCAGCACTTCTTCCAGCTCACGATGCAAATGCAAAATAATGTTGCCAGTCTCAACTTTCTTCATTAAGCGGTCAATCAGGATTTTCTCAGAGCGGAACGTATCACGGCGATGCACCAGATGCACTTCAGAAGCAATATTCGATAAATACAGTGCTTCTTCTACTGCTGTGTTACCGCCACCGACCACGACGACTTTTTGATTACGATAGAAAAAACCATCGCAAGTTGCACAGGCAGATACGCCGCGACCGCTGTACGCTTGCTCTGACTCCAGGCCAAGGTATTTGGCCGAAGCACCGGTGCAGATAATTAGTGCATCGCAGCTGTATTTACCATTATCGCCTTCCATGGTGAAAGGACGTTGTTCAAGGTTGACGGTATGAACATGATCAAAAATAATTTCAGTATCAAAAGCTTCAGCATGATCTTTCATGCGATCCATCAGTGCCGGGCCGGTGAGATCACGTGCATCACCAGGCCAGTTTTCAACTTCAGTGGTGGTGGTTAGCTGACCGCCTTGCTGCATGCCGGTAATTAATACGGGTTTCAGGTTGGCTCGGGCTGCGTAGACTGCAGCGGTATAGCCAGCAGGGCCAGAGCCCAGAATCATTAATTGGTTGTGTTTAATCTCTGACATCAGAGTACTCCGTAGTGTGGTTTCATCACGATCTTGGGTCGATTCTACGTAAAGGCAAGTCAAAGCGAAAGCTTTCTTCGGCTAAATAGCTGGATCCTGGCTGTAAACAACACTTGCATCAACCGCTAAATGAATACTTTACTCTTAAAGGGACGACCTATAAATTAGGAAGTGATCATGTTTCTGACTGAGGTGACTGTGCGTCATATATGGATAGGTTTGCTTTGTTTGATCTGCTTCGCAACCACGACACTTGAGGCGCGGCCGCAACTGCATCGCATTGGCATTGATGATGGTCTACCCAACAGCACGATTTACGATTTGGTACAGGACAAGCAAGGATATCTGTGGCTGGCTACCACCGACTCGGGCTTGCTGCGTTACGATGGCTATGACTTTATCAAGGTACCTTTGTTGCTGGACTCCGAACAGAGTGAGTTAATTCAGCCTGATGCCGGTGATTTGTTACTTGATCAACAACAGCGCTTGTGGGTAGCAACCTGGGGGCATGGTGTGACCCGATTGGATGCCAATCGAAAGGGACGTAGCCGATTTTTAAGTGATGGGTATCAGGTGCAGTCGCTACTGGCGGATCGACAAGGTTACATTTGGGCGGGTACCACAACCGGGTTGTTTCGCATAACGCCTGATGACGAGGTCGAACAAATTGGCGGGGTGGATCAAGGCACTTCGTTGTTGCATCAACGAGTGTGGAGCTTGACTGAGGCCGACGATGGTAGCATCTGGATTGGCACCAGCCAGGGCGTGCATCGCTGGAGTGCGACAGAGGGCCTGCAGCCTGGCCGGACTCTGTATCCAGCTCAGACCGCTCTCAGCAGGCAAAATGAGGTTCGTGCCCTGTTGTTCCATGAGCAGCGTCTATGGGTCGGTTCGCGCCAGGGTTTGCTATCGATTGATCCGGCATCGTGGCATATAAGAGCGTACCCGGTCCCAGGTGAGGGAGATACCGATGCACCACCCATTATTAACACCATTCAATTAGCGCCTGATGGTCAACTGTTGCTGGGGAGTTACGAAGGGTTGTTTCGCTTCGATCCGCAGCAGAATAGATACAATAGCTTCCGTCAGCACAGCGCCTTAATTTCCAGTTTAAATGTGCGTTCTATTTTGGTCGATCGAACTGGTGTGTTGTGGATGGGCACCCGAAACAATGGCCTGTTTTTCACTCGCTATGGTAAAAATGCATTTTCGGACATAGAGGCATTGGTGAATCACTCCGTGTCCGAGCATTTTGGTTTATCAGTCACCAGTGTCGAGGCATCTGATGCTGATTATCTCTGGTTTGGTACCTCTGAGCGTCTTTATCGGCTAGAGCAGCAAAGTGGCGCTATTGAAAGTTATGAAACCTTTGCCCGGGTAAATAAAATTGTCCGAGGACCTACAGGTACAGTGTTTATTGCTACAGATGCAGGTTTGTTTCGCTATGATAGTACATTGAACAACATAGTGCGTGAAACCGCTCCATTTGAATCATTGCAGAGTAATCGCCCCCTCATACGCGATATGTTGATTATGGATGATGGCCAGGCTTGGTTTGGCTTGTGGGGTGAGGGGGTTTTGCAGTATAACTGGCAGACCGCCCAGGCCAGGCATTTTTTAGCTGAACTGAATCAAGAACTGATTGGTGATGCAGTGCAATCGTTACGGCTGATGCCGGATGAGACCATTTGGGCAGGTACCCGCTACAGTGGCTTGTTTCAGTTTGATAAGCAGCAGGGCTTGCTACAACAAAAAACCACCGACAACCTTGCTCAGTTACCATCCAACAACATTCAATGTATCGAAACGACCCCGCATGGTGTGCTCATTATCTGTACCAATCGTGGGGTATTGATCTGGCAGCCTGGCACTGATCAGGCTCAGCTTTATACCACCGAGAATGGACTCATGAGTAATCATATACTTGGGGCTCTATATGAGCAGGAGCGCACCTGGTTACTGAGTTCCGAAGGGTTAAACCTGTTATCGCCTGATTATCAGCATATGCTTAGCTTTACCCGGCATGATGGCTTAACCGCTACAGAGATGAATGTCGGAGCGGTTAGTCGAGCGAAGCATGGCAACATTTATGTCGGAACCTTAAATGGTATTACCGTGATTGATCCATCACTTATTTGGGTGAATGAACATGTGCCAGCTGCCAAAATAACCGGGTTTCGTATCAATCACGGCACCAGTCAGCCGCTATTTTATGCTGATGAGCCACCGCTATTGCAGCTAGCCCCGGATGAGGCCAGTGTGGAAATTCAGTTTTCCGCGATGGATTTTCATGATACAGCACGCAATACCTATCAATATCGTCTGGTAAATTTCGATAAAGAATGGGTGGATGCTGGAGAGCGTATCTATGCCTTTTATGCCAGGTTACCTCCGGGGGATTATGAATTTCAACTGATGGCGCGTAACAACCATGGGGTGGCATCCGAGCAGATTGAATCTCTGTATATTCAGGTACTGCCTCGCTGGTGGCAGCGTGGCCTGTATCAAGGGTTAGCCGTTTTGTTTGTATTGCTTTTATTGGCCAGTTTTCACCTGTACCGTTTGCAACATGTGCGCCAAATCAATCAGTTGCTGCAAAAGTCGGTACAGGAAAAAGCCAAGGCACAATTGTTGTTAGAAAGTAAAGTAGCCGAACGAACCGAAGCTCTGGAACAAAGTTCATCGGCGTTGTCATTGCGCAGTAAACAGCTGGAGCAAAGCATGTCCGAGCTGTCAAAAAGCAATGCTCGCTTAAAGCAGCTGAATCAAATTAAAGATGAATTTATTTCTACGGTTAGTCATGAATTGCGTACACCACTCACCTCGATCCGGGGCGCTCTAGGTTTAATGAAGAGTCAGGTGATGCCTCCTGAGTCACAGACATATCAGGATATGGTGAGCACTGCGCTGCATAATAGTGAGCGTTTATCACAGCTGATCAATGATTTATTGGATGTGCAGAAATTTGAATCGGGTAAGTTTAGCTTGAAGTTGAGCAATACTGATTTGCCTGAACTACTGAGACAAGGCGTTGAAGGCATTGCACAGTTCTCGGCTCAGTATCAAGTAGAGGTGTTGTTAACATTACCGGATGGCCCGCTCACCATTCAGGCCGATGCTATGCGCTTGCGACAGGTGATCGACAACCTATTATCCAATGCCATTAAATTCTCTGCCGCGGGATCCTGTGTTCAGCTTCGCTTACTGGTCCTGGAAGGGAGAGTTCGTATTGAGGTTGAGGATCATGGTCAGGGCATTCCTGTTTCATTTCAAAGTCGACTATTTGAGAAATTTTCTCAAGCTGATGCATCCAACAACAAAAAAACTGCCGGTACCGGACTCGGTTTAGTGATCTGTAAGAATATTATTGAAAATCATCAGGGGGTGATCGGTTTTCGTTCAACACCAGATGAGGGAACATTGTTTTGGTTTGAATTACCACTACTGAGTGGTTCAACGGATATTGGTGGAAGGTGATTTTTACAAATAGGTACAATATGTTAATATTATCATGAATTTGTAATGTGGTTTGGTTGTTTTATAAGCACTGTTTGCGGTAGGTTTTCAGCAGGACAAATGCATAGGGAGGTGGTTAACAATAAATCTGGAAACTATAATGAAAACTAAAGCAATGACCACGTTAGCGCTGGCTATAGCCAGTACCTTTACCCTCACTGCTGCATCAGCTGATGTAGGTAGTGATTTCACTCTTACCAACCAAGGTACTATTACGGATCGTGACAGTCGCCCTTCATTAAGACCCGACAGTCATAAAGCCGATCGGTACATTATCAAATTTCAACCACATGCTCTGATGGAAGCGGCTGGGATACAACCGGCAGCAGACTTTGAGCGTTTACCTGCTGCTGAAGCATTCTCGATCCAGGCTGCCGAGCAGGTGCTGTCTCAACATCAAGTAAATGCCATCATGCACTTAGATATCGTGCAGGCCAGTGTTGCAAAGTTAAGCCGTAGCCAGCTTCGGGAATTGGCAAAACATCCTGCAGTGGAATACATTGAAGTGGACCATAAGCGTTATATTTCTGACGTCATCACACCGATGGCGCAAACCACACCTTATGGCATCACCATGGTGCAAGCCAATCAAGTCAGCGATGCCAATGCTACCAATATGAGTGTTTGTGTGATCGATACCGGTTACCAATACAATCATGCGGACTTACCCACCTCAGGCGTCACAGGCGCTGCGTTTCAGGGGCATGGTAACTGGTACAGCGATGGCAATGGTCATGGTACACACGTCGCAGGTACGATTGTCGCCTTAGATAACAACATAGGTGTGGTCGGAGTATTGCCCTCGGGTTTGGTTGGCCTGCATAATGTGAAAATTTTCAATGACTCCGGCAACTGGACCAATGCTTCTAACCTGATTCAGGCGATTCAGTCGTGTCAGAATGCTGGTGCCAAGGTGGTTAATATGAGTTTGGGGGGCGGCAGCTCAAATACCACGGAGCGAAATGCCATGAATAACTTTAACAACAGTGGCATGCTATTAGTGGCTGCTGCCGGAAATGGGGGCAATACCAGCTTTTCCTACCCTGCATCTTATGATGCTGTGGTTTCTGTTGCTGCGGTTGACTCCAATAAAAACCTAGCTAGTTTTTCTCAGCGTAACTCACAGGTCGAACTTTCAGGCCCTGGTGTGAATGTGGCCTCAACCTGGAATAATGGTGGTTACAACAGCATTAGTGGGACCTCCATGGCTTCACCGCATGTAGCTGGTGTAGCTGCCTTGGTTTGGAGTAATCATCCGCAGTGTACCAATACCCAAATCCGTAATGTGTTGAACCAGACGGCTGAGCGTCGTGGTACCTCAGGCCGCAATACTTCTTATGGGTGGGGTATTGTACGAGCAAAAACCGCTCATGATTGGATCACGGCCAATGGTTGTGATGGTAGTGGTGGTGGAACGCCTGGCGGCGGCCAAACCTTCAATAACTTATCTGGCTCAACAGGACAATGGTTGCGTGGAAGCTACGATATCCCTGCTGGAGTCAGCCAGTTGACGTTCACAATAACCGGCGGTAGTGGTGATGCTGATTTGTACATTCGCTATGGCAGCGCACCCACTGAACAGCAATGGGATTGTCGGCCTTACCTAAATGGTAATGAAGAGGTTTGCACCTTTAACAACCCGCAAGCAGGTACCTGGCATGTTGGCATTAGAGGTTACAGCGCGTTTTCAGGGCTGACATTCAGCTACCAGTATTAACCGTTAAACACACTGGAAAGAAAAAAGCTTGTCAGTTTTGCTGACAAGCTTTTTTCAGACACAAAATTCAGCGAGGAAAGTTAACGAGCCCCACGAGGCATACGTTGGCCAGCGCCAATTTTTTCTGCCCAGTTCTGGGCTGCCGGCTGTTGTACCAATGGACGAGACGCTGCAGCAGAGGCTGGTTTGGCCTTGCTTGCTGCTGGCTTTTTGGCTGCTTTAGTGGCTTTTGCAGGCTTGCTTTCTGCTTTTTCTGTGGCTTTATCTGCTTTTTTTGGCTTCGCGGCTGACTTCGAGCCTGCGTAGCTTTGCGCTAATTCGGCTAATTCTGCCAGACGCATATTCTTTCCACCGTCGACACTAAACCAGCCTGGCTTCTGTTCAAGCTGCGGCTCTTTACCAAAAGCGGTTTTATAAGCAGCGGTGAACTCCGCAATGACTTGCTCTTTGTCTAATTTGCTCATACAAAAAATACCTATTTATTTGATTGATAAATGTACGTCCTAGTTATACAACATTCCTAGCCCAGAGACAAACATGGTCGTTTTATAAACAAAATGATGTGGCTTTCAGATGGAGGCCGATGAAGGCTTCATGCTATCATTCGGTGAAATGTTCAAGGCTGATGAGATTCTATGACAAGTGTGACGCGACAGCAGCTAACCCAGCTACTGAATGAGCAGCTGCAACCTGAATTGGTGCAGGATTTTTGCCCGAATGGTTTGCAGGTTGAGGGCGAAAACAATATTAAAAGGTTAGTCACGGGGGTGACGGCATCTCAAGCTTTAGTCGATGCGGCGGTAGAGGGATCAGCAGACGCTATTTTAGTACACCACGGTTATTTCTGGAAAAATGAGTCTGCGGTGATCACCGGTATGAAAAAAAAGCGGCTGCAGCGTTTATTGAGCAACAACATTAATTTATTTGCTTACCATTTACCCTTGGATGTCCACCCAGAGCTTGGCAATAACGCTCAGCTAGGGCGCTTGCTTGGCATGACCTCATGGCAACCTCTCCCTGCAGTGCAGCCTCAAGGCATTGTGATGACAGGGCAGTTTACTGAAGCAAAGTCGCTTGAGTCGGTTAGTCGCCAATTGCAGCTCGCGCTGGGGCGAGATGTGTTATGCCACGCAGCCGGTGAGCAGTTGATCAATCAAGTGGCCTGGTGCACTGGCGGTGGCCAGGGCTATATTGATGTGGCTGCAGCAGCCGGGGCACAATTGTTTATTACCGGCGAAGTGTCGGAGCAAACCATCCATAGCTCACGTGAGCTGGGGATCCACTTTATTGCAGCTGGCCATCATGCAACCGAGCGTTATGGTGTTAAAGCGCTAGGGGAGTGGCTAGCCAGTCAAACCGGAATTCAGGTGGAGTTTATTGATATTCCGAATCCTGCTTAAGGGTTTTCCGGGTTCCACCATAGCTTCAGTTGCTGCTGCCACAAGCCAAGATACTCGTAATGCGTTAATGATAGCGTTTGCAGGCTACGAGGGTTAGGCACAAAGCCACTTAACTGGATTTGGTCCAGCGGCCGACGGAGTCTGAAATGGGTCGGTGCCGCAGTGATCTGAGCGCCATAATAGTCAAACCAGTTCATGGCTCTTGGCATATGCAAGGCGGAAGTCACCAGCACCGAACGTTGATCAACAATAAGCGGAGCAACTGTGGCCGCTTCTTGTTGGGTATTGGTGGGCGAAGATACCTGCAGAATGCTGCTGGCGGGTACTCCAAGGGCAATCGCCATCTTGCTGGATACCTCAGTATGGTTACCGGGCAAATCTGGTAAGTGGCCACTTAGGATCAGTCGTGCGTTCGGTTGTTGCTGCCAGAGTCGGATGCCTTCCATCAGTCTGGCCATTGAGCATTCTGCTAATTGGCTGCTTAGTGGCAGGAAGTCATAATCACTATGCATACAGCCTAGTACCACGATATTATCCAGCGGTGGAGCCTGATGCAGCGCCGGGTATTTCAGCTCTAGGGTGGCGGCCAGTCGCTCCGTTAAGGCTGAGCTGCTGGCCAGCCATAACAGCACGGTGGATAGCCCAAGCAACCAGAGCCCTGCTTGGCGTTGACGACAACATAGCACCACCGCTAATACCAGCAATAACAACAGTAAAGGCAGAGGCATAATCAGTGACTTCAGCAACGGAGGCATGCAAGTATCCATGAGCAATCAAACAGATCGTAATTTTGACAGCATTGCGGCCAAATTCCAACGCAATATCTATCAAACGTCGAAAGGACAGTTGCGACAAGCTGTGTTGCTGCGGGACTTGGCAACAAGCTCCGATTTGCAACAGCCGGTGAAGATCCTGGATGTTGGGGCTGGGCAGGGTCAGTTGGCCCTTACTCTGGCCGCTCAAGGCCATCAAGTGACTCTGGCCGATATATCTGCAGAGATGTTGCAGCTGGCACGTCAGACCGCGCACAAAGCCGGGCTGGAGCAACAGTTGCAATTTGCCCACTGCAGTTTGCAGCAGTTGGTTGAACAAGGATGTCAGGTCCCGGTTGTGCTATGCCATGCCATGCTGGAATGGTTGGCCGATCCTGAGCAAGCCATTGCACAACTTTATCAGTTAATTCAACCCGGTGGTTTGTTGTCGCTGATGTTTTTCAACCTGGATGCCAAGCGCTTTGGCAATGTACTGTATGGCAATTTTGATTATGTTGCCCAAGGCTTCACCGGAAGTAAAACCGTGCCGCTTAGCCCACAGAATCCTCTGCGGCCAGATGATGTGTTGCGCTGGTGCCAACAAGCCGGCTTTGAACTTGAGGTCAAAACAGGGGTGCGTTGTTTTCATGATTACTTGCGTGAACCGGCCATGCAACAAAGCCACTATCAGCAGCTATTGGCACTGGAGCTGGAATACAACCAAACTGAGCCCTATGCCTCATTAGGAAAATACATGCACTTTATATTGAGGGTGCGTCAGGGGTTGTGAATCGTTTTAATCGAACTCAAAGCGATACAGTAAATCGATTGATTGTTCGATACCCGTCACACTCTCCAAATAAAGGTTGCGCATCAGTCGGTAACGTAATGTGAACTCACCAAACTGCTCGAATAAGCCAACGCCGTACTTAACTTGCAGATCTCGGGTTAAGTAGCCACTTACTGTGACCTGAGATTGATCGCCAGTCCCTGCAGTATCCAGCATTAAATCCTGCACACCAAAGGCTTCACCAATATTGCCGACTAATTTTGAACTGGATGCCAGCCCCAAACCAATCAGACTGGTCGTTACCGGGTTGGCGCTGCTACCAGATTCACCATCAAGGTTTCGTCCAAGCAACAAGTAAGAGGTGGCATTGGCTTGTGCCATCGCCGGTTCAGAAAATATCTGGATGGTGGGTTCATCGGCAGGGCCTGTTACCCGAATTCCTGCTATCACATCGTCTTCGATATTATCGGGATTACGGATCGCTTCTAAATTTAAAAATGGCTGATCGGCGGGGCCGTTAAAGAGCAACTGACCACGGCGGATCAGTAGATCCTGACCATACGAGCGGAAGGTGCCGTCGACCAGGTTCAGCTCACCATACAAACGAGGCTGATTGTTGTTTTGCCGCACCTGCAGGCTCCCGGCAACATGAGTTCGCAAGCCAAATGCAGTAAATCGAACCTGATCACCTAAACGAACGCGAATATTGGTTTCGAAATTAAGTGGCGCTGCATCAGCTGTTTCCGTCAGCGGCTGAAAATCAGCATCCACCATCACTTCGTCGGACGATAAGCTGACAGCTGACTCGGGCAAACTATCAATAGCAATACGGGCAAAAGGAATATCGACCATGCCAGTGAGTTGGGTTTTTTCTGGCGTTGCCTGCAGTGTCAGATCAGGCTGCACTTGCATGCGTCCGATAGGGAGTTGCACAGACAACGGATCGCCTTTGATGCTGAGCATCGCTTGCCAGGCAGTGAGTTCAGTCCAATTGGCGTCACCAGCAAGGTTGACTTGCCCCTGTGGTGTGTTGATGTGCCCCTGCAGTAAAGCACTATTCTGGTTAAAACCAATCTTCAATTCACCCTGGTCAATATCTACCGGAGCCATCTGACCATGAACTCGGATATCCCGAATGGATAAATCGCCGGATACATTGGGCTGCAGTACACTGCCTTGCACCTCTATCTGGCTATTCAGCATAGCCCGAAGCTCGCTGTAATCATCAAGCATCGGTTCTAAAAACTCAAAGCTGAATTGCTGAATAGACAATGAGGCGCTCAGCGCTTGCTCAAAGTCAGTGATGTCATCGAGTTGCAGCTGGCCCTGGATTTCTCCTTGCTTAGTGGCTTTAAACTGCCAATCGGCATTCAGCTGCTGATCTTTTAGATCGGCACGAAAACTAAAGTCAGACCAAGGCAAGCGAACCGGCTGATCGAATTGATGGCCAACGATGCCTTGTTGACTGTTGATCTGGAGCGAGGCAAATGGCCCTGTTTCTGATTGCCAGCCCACCTGAGCATCGGCTGCAAGTAGCCCCTGAAGTTCTGTGTAAATGGGGAGCCATGCTGCTAGCCAGGTTAAGTCAAATTGTTGCAGACTAAGGGATAAAGCCACCTGCTCTGGATTGATTGTCGTTGGCTCATTGAGACACAATGAGCTGTCTGAACGTTGCCAGCAGTGCGAGCCAATAGACGCAGAGGAGTCGCTTGGTATTAATTGCAGATCGATCCCATCTTGCAATTGCCAGACACCCAACTCAGAGCTGATTTCACCTTGTTGCCATTGACCTTGCCAGATACCGCTGTCCCGATCGTAGCCGCCTTGTAAGGCAGAGGTGAGGCTTACAGGGCTTCCATCAATGCTTAGCTCTAATCTATGTTGATGTTCAGTGCCTTGCAGTTGCAGCATCGCATGATCCAGTTGATGCTCCTGGTAACGCATGCCAGCAAGATGTAATGTTAAATCCGTTTGCATGGGTTCTATGCTATTGAATTGACCAGAGACCTCTGCCGTATCCAGATGCAGTAACTGCTGCCACTGCAGCTCGGATGCCGTCAGTGAAAAAGTGAGTTCTGGGGTGAGTCTAGGCCCTTGTAATTGCACTAAGCCCTCTAGCTGACCTTCAGCACCTGGCACTGTATCAGCCATATCAATCATGCTGATCTGCATCTGCATGGCCCAGTCGTGTTGCAAGGTGCCAGTCAGCTCCAGCTGGTTTTGACCATGGCGAAAACGCAGTGGCTCGGCTATAAACTCAATATCCCCAGTTCCCATCCGATCGCTGGCTTGTAACTGGCCACTCAGATCGAGCGGGAATTGTCTCAGGCTACCTGATAGCTGTAGGCCTGAAATATCAAGCTGCCAGCCCTGCTCAGCAGTAAGTTCTCCGGAAATATCAACGCGCCCCATCAGTAAACCAGGGTAATCTGGCCATTGAATGCCTGGATCAATCTGTTCAAGCTGCCATGAGCTAACCCAAGCCAGCTGGTCAGCCAGATCGAGCTGGCCTTGAGCTGTGATCATACCGCCAAGCGTTTTGATAGAAAGCTGCTGCAACGCAATGTGCTCGGTATTTGCCATTGCTTGCAGCTGAATTGTCATATCTGGCAGGTCAGTTCCCTGAACGTTACCGGACGCATCAAGTTCCATACCTTGCAGATTCCCCTGTGCCTGAATACGACTTTGGCTGACAGTTAAATCAGCTGGTCCTATCAGTGGCCACTGCAAATAAGGGCTGTTGAGTTTGATCGAGAGCGGTAAATGGTCTTGCATCAGGTTAGCCTGCAGTTGAGCTTCGGCTTGAACCATGCCATCTACGGATGCATCAACCCGCAGATCAGCAAGATCACCACTCAGTGCCAAGACCAGCTGGATTGGTTCCTCCAGCAAGTTGGTATCGGTCAGGCGAATGGCTGCATCCAACGGGTATTTATCCTGAGGCTGTACAGAAATATCGGCGTTCAGTTCCAGTGTATTGTGCAGAACGACCAAATCAACGAGTCGAAGCTGGCGTCGTTCCAACAATACACCTGCGCTCAGCTGATCGAGCACACTTAGATCGTTCAACTGAAAGCCATTCAGCTGAAAATGCGCCATATCTACTTGTAGCGGGAATAACAGTTCGGGCAATTGCAGTGCTTGCCATTCAAATGATGTTGCAGGCTCATTCTGATCAGGCGATGTTTCAGTATGCACAACCAGCTTATCCAGCCGGGTGCTGGATACGACCAGCCGGTTGCCCCAAAACTCGAAGCCGCTTGCGAATTGCTGCCACTCAACCTGGGTAGTCCCCAGTTGCAGAGTGACTTGATTGAGTTGAAGCTCACGTACTGATATTGGAAAAGGATTCCAGATAGGCGGCAAGCTAGCAGTATCCGCCTGGTCGTCCTGGTCACTGTCTTGTTCAGGGATAACCAGGGTCAGACCATCAAGCTGCAGTGAATTGACACATAAATTCAAGCCAAAGAGGCAGGGGAGGTGGTTGTCAAATGAGGCACTGGATAACTCCAGTTGCATTTGATCCGTGGTATAACTAAGGTCATAAACACGAAAGCCGCCCAATAAGTTGCCTTCTGAGCGACCAATCGAAAGCTCCGGCACCAGGTAATCGACCACCCAGAGGTTAAAGCGCAGCCCTGGTTGACTGAATGCCAGTACCACAGTGATAAAGATAAATAATAGCAGACTGTACCAAAAGCCTTTGTTTAATCTCAGTAACCACTTCATAGTTCAGGCCCCAATGAAAAGTGCAGTTGGAAGCTGGTGCCCTTGTCGGCCTCACCATCCAGCCCCCAGGCAAAATCAAGCCGAACCGGCCCAATTGGCGAAGCCCATCGAACTCCGAGACCAACACCGCGTTTCCAGTCAGGATCTCTGCTCCAGCTACTGCCGTAATCGACAAAACTGGCAAGCCACCAATTGCCTTTTACCCGATACTGGTACTCAGCGGTACTGGTGAGCATATAACGCCCACCGAGTAAGCGATCTTCCTCATCGCGTGGTGCAACGGTCTCATAGCCATAGCCGCGGATGCTGTTATCGCCACCGGCAAAAAATCGCAGTGATGGTGGTAAAGCTGTTGCTTCTTCAAATAAAATAGCTCCGGCATCCAGCCGGCCCACAAAGCGGTGATCGCTGCCCCAGCTGGTAATGTAGTTTGCTCGGCCACGCAGGCGGATAAAACGGCTATCAGAGCCCCAGGCTCGATCGGATGTTTCAACAGATGCAAACAATCGATCACCTCGGCTTGGCATCATGCCCCCCTGGCTGCGACTCCGGCTAAAACTAATTCCCGGCATAATAAGGTTGCTACGATCTTCTTGTTCAGCCTGGGTAAACTCCGAATACATCCAACGTATGGATGCCGTACGATACCATTCACTTTTCAGCAACCAATGCCTTTCTGCAGCTAAGGTGTAATCCTGGCCTGAACCATCCTGATTATCGAAATTTTTCACCCCAAATTGAAACTGATAAAAATCTTGCGCTACCTGACGAAGTGGCAATCGATATGAAGACTCAAGGCTTTGTTCAATTTCAGATAAGGCCAGGCGGTTGGTCAGGCTATGGCCGCGATCATTCAGCCAGGGTCTGGTCCAGTTGACTTTAAGCCTGGGGCCTTGCACATCGGCATAACCAATACCGGTTTCGACACTATTGCGTGCTCTGGGTTCCAGCTGCACATGAAGGGGCACAGTATGCTCGGAAGACGCTAGTAAGTCTGCATCGGCTTCAATCAAAATGGAGCCAAACCAGTTGGTATTGGCAATGTCTTGATTGAATTGTCCCAGCTGACTAGCCAGGTACGGGTCGCCTGCTTTAAATGGCACCAAAGAGGCGAGCCTGCTTTCTTCAATTTGTGAGCCAGTAAAGCGGACGTCGCCAAATCGATAGCGGGTCTGGCTGGC
>JAIUMG010000011.1 GCA_022565655.1 Alkalimonas sp. | reverse complement strand
CCATATTTAAGGTTGCTTGTTGCACCGAACCCAAGGCAATAAACGAGTTCATAATGCCCCATACGGTACCAAACAGCCCAATGTAGGGGCTGATAGAACCAACCGTTGCCAGAAAAGGCAAATGCGTTTCCAGCCGTTCTACCTCGCGGGACAAACCGACACGCATGGCTCGTTGGGAACCTTCCAGCACAGCAGACGGCTGACGGCTGCTGTTTTTATGCAGACGCACAAACTCTTTAAAACCACCTTTAAATAAAGCCTCTAAACCTGTTACCTGCCCACGGGCACTCACCTCAGAGTACAGCTTGGATAAATCGATACCAGACCAGAACTTATCTTCAAATCGTTTTGCTTCAGTCACCGCCTGTTTCAAAACTTTTTGACGCTGAAAAATCATCGCCCAGGATACAATCGACATACCGGCCAACAGCAACATCACGGCTTGAACAATAATTCCTGCTTCAAGCAGCAAGCCTATAACTGAAATTTCACCTGACACTGGACATTACCTCTGTGATTTCATGGAAATAAACAAATAACGATCGAACACAACTATCAGCGACATCCTATGCACTGAAACTCAACACACTAAGCCAGCCGATGAATACAAAAGCCCTCCTTGATTTCAAATCAAACCAGAGTTTCACGCCAAACTACCAGCCAGCCCTAACTTGCGATTGCAATACACACGCATCGCGACAGCGTTTACTAAGCGGGCTTGAAACATCCTCGGAAAAGACTCTTTGTATAAAATAGTGCCTATCATAGGGCAGGCATTTTCTGAACTCAACTGGTGCCAAGCCTTTCCGAAAAAAATAGTTAACTTTAACCAACATGAAGACTTTCCAGCCGAAAACAAGTTCCGAATCTGCGATCAAAAACAATGAAAATGCGACTAACGGTGCAAGCGGGCCTTTGCCAACAAAGTGCGTTGACACATGCATAACTTAAATTAGCGCCAAAGCAAGCAAGTAGATCCCAGATCAACAAAGCTGAGCTGCTTTATTGCATACAACCATCTGCTATCTTATAGCGCATTAAAATGAACAGCCGATGAACTTCGCATTAGTTTAATTAATGAGAGAACCTAAATTTTTCTCGTTTGAAGTCATTACTCTAACTGCCTACAATACGCAGGTGTTCTGAGCTAGCGCAAAGGATGATGAGGCAACTCATTATTTTAGACCAGTTCACATGGCAATAGAGCTTGAATGTTGCATTCGCTTTATTGCTTCTCCCAAGATGTTCCCTGGATTTATTGAAGCACTTCCTTCAACTTGTTGCATTTGCCCGCTCTGATTGAGCGGGCTTTTTTTGCCCTTTATCTTACAAACTGCTTTAACTCTCTGGCAAATCGAAGCCAAAATGCTGATAAGCACGGGGGGAAGCAACCCGGCCTCTGGGTGTGCGTTGGATAAAGCCCTGCTGGATCAAAAAAGGCTCAATCACATCTTCAATGGTGTCTTTTTCTTCACCAATGGCTGCGGCAAGGTTATCCAGCCCAACCGGACCGCCCATAAATTTCTCGATAATGGCCAGCAACAGCTTGCGATCCATATAATCAAAGCCTTCGGCATCCACATCGACCATTTTCAAGGCATCGGCGGCAAGGCTTGCGGTTACCGTGCCATCAGACTTCACTTGAGCATAATCGCGTACCCGACGCAGTAAGCGATTCGAGATCCGTGGCGTGCCGCGCGAACGGCGGGCAATTTCGGTCGCTCCGGCTTCGTCTAACTCCAGGTTCAGGTAACTGGCCGAGCGCAGAATAATCTGGGTTAACTCGCTGACTTTATAAAACTCCAGCCGCTGAACGATGCCAAAGCGATCGCGTAGTGGCGAGGTTAACGCCCCCGCCCGGGTCGTGGCTCCTATCAGGGTAAAGGGGGGTAAATCGAGCTTAATCGAACGAGCAGCCGGGCCCTCACCGATCATGATGTCCAATTGATAGTCTTCCATCGCCGGATACAGAATCTCTTCCACAACAGGGCTTAATCGATGAATTTCATCAATAAACAGCACATCGTTTTCTTCCAGATTGGTCAGCAGTGCCGCTAAGTCGCCCGCTTTTTCAAGCACCGGGCCAGACGTGGTTTTAATGTTGACCTTCATTTCGTTGGCAACAATCATCGCCAAGGTGGTTTTGCCCAGGCCTGGCGGGCCAAAAATCAACAGATGATCCAGTGGCTCACCACGCCCCCGTGCCGCCTCAATAAAGATCGCCATTTGCTCACAGACATGCTCTTGCCCGGTGTAGTCGGCCAGTAAACGTGGCCGGATAGCGCGATCAAGGGCTTCATCATCACGACTGGCGGTAGGCTGCATAAAACGGTCGGCTTCAATCATGGTTTACATCATGCTCCTGAGGGCGGCTTTGATCAGTTGTTCACTGTTCATATCGTCAGTTTTGACATTTTTTACCGCTTTGCTGGCTTGCTGTTGAGTATACCCAAGGCTCAGCAAGGCACCAACTGCATCTTGTATGGCTTGTTCACTGCTGCTTAAATTCAACACGCCTGCTGAACCAGGCAGACCTCCAGCTGCTGCGCTGCTCGGCTGTATGCCCCAATCCTTTAGGCGATCACGCATTTCAACCAATAACCGTTCGGCGGTTTTTTTACCAATACCCGGCAACTTCACCAAGGTGGTGAGATCATCTTGCTGCACGCAACGAACAAAGTCATCGGCGCTTAAGCCAGATAATATGGTTAGGGCCAATTTGGGGCCAACGCCGTTGGCTTTAATCAGCTGACGAAACAAAGCACGTTCGCTGCTGCTGACAAAGCCATACAACAACTGGGCATCCTCGCGCACCACAAAGTGAGTGTAGAGCACCGTTTCCTGGCCGATCTCCGGCAACTGGTAAAAGCTGGTTAACGGTAACTGTACTTCATAGCCGACTCCGGCAACGTCCAGCAGCACATCAGGCGCCAGTTTTTCCAATAAAATACCGCGTAAACGACCTATCATGCTCATTCCTTAACGTAAACGGCCACGCACGGTTTTTCGTGCTTGTCCGGCCATGCTGACCAAACTCTGCTGAGTGTGCCCGTGGCACAACGCCACAGCCAAAGCATCCGCAGCATCGGCCTGCGGATTGCCGGGCAACTTTAAAATGGCTTTTACCATATGTTGAACCTGAGCTTTATCCGCTGCACCCGTTCCCACCACCGCCTGCTTCACTTGCCGGGCTGAATACTCAAAGACCGGTAAGTCAAACTGAGTGGCCGCAACAATAGCAGCACCTCGGGCCTGCCCTAACTTCAAGGCTGAATCGGCATTGCGCGCCATAAATACCTGTTCAATTGCAAAGAAGGTGGGTTGGTGCTGACGAATGATTTCACTGACGCCCTGGAAAATATGCTTCAGGCGCTCAGGCAAGTCAGCCTCAGGAAGTCGAATGCAGCCGCTCGATACATAGTCAAAGCGACTGCCCTGGTGTTGGATTACCCCGTAACCGGTTAAACGGCTACCAGGATCTATACCCAGAATAATCGCCACAATTATTCGATACTGGCTAAGATATCATCACTGATATCAGCGTTATGGAAGACATTTTGCACATCATCCAGATCTTCGAGCATATCAAGCATTTTAAAAAACTTCTTGGCCTGCTCGGCATCCAACTCGGCCTTGGTGCTTGGCACCTGAGTAATTTCGGCATTGCCCGGTGGGAACCCCGCCTCAATTAAAGCATCTTTCACATCAGAGTAGCTATCTGGGGAGGTCAGCACATCGATAGAGCCATCATCATGCGTTTGCACATCGTCAGCCCCGGCTTCCAGTGCGGCTTCCATCAACGCATCTTCATCGGTATCGCTGTCGTACGACAACACCCCTTGCTTGGTAAATAAGTAAGCAACAGAACCATCGGTGCCCAGGTTGCCACCATGCTTGGTGAAGGCATTGCGCACATCACTGACAGTGCGGTTGCGGTTATCGGTCATGGTTTCAACCAATACGGCAACGCCTCCGATGCCGTACCCCTCATAAAGCAACTCATCGTAATTTTCACCTTCGGTGGCACCAGCACCACGTTTAATGGCGCGGTCAATGGTGTCACGGGTCATATTTTCCGATAAGGCTTTATCGACCGCGATCCGTAAGCGAGGGTTGGAGCTGACATCGGCACTTAGCCGGGCAGATACCGTTAACTCACGAATAATTTTGGTAAAGATTTTACCTTTTTTTGCATCTTGTCTGGCTTTACGATGCTTAATGTTGGCCCATTTACTATGACCTGCCATAGTTACTCCTTCTTCAGCTCAATCATCAATTCCGTCAATTGTGCCGGATTGGCGGCTCCCGGTGCATCGGTCAATGGACAAGCCGCTGTGGTGGTTTTTGGAAAAGCCATCACATCGCGGATAGATGTCGCACCAGTCATCAACATGATCAAACGATCCAAACCAAAGGCCAAACCGGCATGTGGCGGTGTACCATACTTGAGTGCTTCTAGCAAAAAGCCAAATTTCTCTGCCGCTTCATCATCACTGATCCCCAGCAGACGGAACACGGTGGCCTGCATCACGGGGTCATGAATACGAACCGAGCCACCGCCCAACTCGGTACCATTTAACACCATATCATAAGCGTTGGATAACGCCTCGGCCGGAGCGTCAGACAATACGGCGGGATCCAGGTTCACTGGCGATGTGAACGGGTGATGGATGGCCATCAACTGACCGTCTTCATCCTGTTCAAACATTGGGAAATCAACCACCCACAGTGGTTTCCAGCCATCCTGAGTAATGCCGTGTTGCTCACCTAATTTCAAACGCAGAGCGCCCATCGCTTCACAGACTACCCCATACTGATCGGCGCCAAAGAACAGGATATCCCCCACTTCGGCGGCAGTTCGATCCAACAGCTGATTGACGATATCGTCGGTTAAAAACTTAGCGACCGGCGATTGCACCCCTTCGATACCGGCACCAACCGCTTTGACTTTCATCCAGGCAAGGCCTTTGGCGCCATAGATCCCGACAAACTCGGTGTAACCATCGATGTCTTTACGGGAAATCTTATCGGCCGCAGCCGGTACTTTTAATGCCGCCACACGGCCTTTAGGGTCGTTGGCTGGGCCAGAGAAGACTTTAAACTCAACCTCCTTCAACAAGTCGGCGACATCCACCAACTGCATCGGGTTACGCAGATCCGGCTTATCGGAGCCGTACAAACGCATGGCATCGGCATAAGTCATTTGTGGGAACTCGCCTAAATCAACCTGCAGCAAGGTTTGAAACAGCTCACGGATCATCTGCTCAGTCACCACCATCACTTGATCGGCTGTCATAAACGATGTTTCGATATCGATTTGGGTAAACTCTGGCTGGCGGTCGGCACGTAAGTCTTCATCTCGAAAGCACTTCACGATTTGATAGTAACGATCCATGCCTGACATCATCAGCAGCTGCTTAAACAGCTGAGGTGATTGCGGCAATGCAAAGAATTTGCCTTTATGAGTACGGCTCGGCACCAGGTAATCACGGGCCCCTTCCGGGGTGGCGCGTGTCAGCATCGGCGTTTCAATATCTAAAAAGCCATGGCTATCCATAAAGTTACGTACAAAGCTGGTGACCTTGGCACGGAATTTTAAGCGATCACTCATCAGCGGACGGCGCAGATCCAAGTAGCGGTACTTCAGTCGCTGTTCTTCACTGTTGTTCTGGTTGGCATCCAGCGGGCTTGGTGCCGCTTTGCTTAAAATCACCACCTCGCTGGCGTACACTTCCACCGCACCGGTGGTCATGTCTGAATTGATTTGCGATTCTGGTCGCGCCCGCACTGTACCTTTAATTTGCACACAGAACTCATTTCGCAAGGTATAGGCCACGTCAAACAGCGCTTTTTGATCAGGGTCACAAACCACTTGCACAATGCCTTCACGATCCCGCAAATCGATAAAAATCAGGCCGCCCAAATCACGACGACGGTTGACCCAACCACATAAAGAAACTTCAGTATCGACCTGCTGAGCGGTTAAAGAACCGCAATAATGACTGCGCATGCGCCTATCCTTTCAAAAAAATCTGTGTCTATGATGATCCACTGCTATGGTATACCTGATTACAGCGGAGCTTGCTGGCCGATTATTATAAAGCAATCATCAGCAATGTCACTGCCTGCACACTCTGCTATCATGGCCTTTTTTCACTGCACGAGTTCGCCATGTTGTATCTCGGATGCCCAATGTGGGCCAACGCCAACTGGAAACACAGCCTGTTTAGTGCCGACGCCACAGCCAAGCAGTTTTTGCAGCAGTATGCCGAGGTTTTTAATACGGTCGAGGGCAATACCACCTTTTATGCCGATCCGAAAACCGACACTATTTTTCGCTGGGCAGAGTGCACGCCAGAAAGCTTTCGTTTTGTGTTAAAAGTCCCCTCACGTATTAGCCATCAATCCTCTGCTGATGGCCCCGAATCGTTGAAACAATGGTGGCAGTTGCTCACACCCTTGCAGCATAAAATTGGCCAGATCCACCTGCAACTTCCCGCCACCACAGGCCCACAGCATCTGGCGGATATATGTCGTCTGTTGGATGTATTGGTGGCAGAGGTGCCCTGTTGTGTCGAAGTGCGCCACCCTGCTTTTTTTGATAAGGCCGAACACGAATTGACCCTCAATCGCCTGCTTCGTGATTATCAGGCCGAGCGGGTGGTGTTCGATAGCCGGGCGCTTTTTTCGGTGCCTGCCACCAATGAGGCTCTGGCCGATGCGCAGCGCAAAAAACCGCAACTCCCCGTGCATGCCATTTGCCTGACCGACAGCCCGGTCGTGCGCTTTATTGGTT
Source organism: Alkalimonas sp. (assembly GCA_022565655.1). GTDB lineage: Bacteria > Pseudomonadota > Gammaproteobacteria > Enterobacterales > Alteromonadaceae > Alkalimonas. The sequence continues at coordinate 14,617 of JAIUMG010000011.1, read as the reverse complement.
GCGATGATTTGGCCACCAATCAGCGTTATTATCAGCCGTGGCTCGGCAAGATACGCCAATGGCTGGAAGAAGGGAAAACACCCTATTGTTACTTTCATACCCCAGACAATGCTTCCGCACCTGAGTTATGTCGCGCTTTTATGAAGGATTTGGCGATTGAGCACTCAGTGCTGGCACCATGGCCGGGTGAACAGACGCCGAAAACTGAGTCGATACAACCCGATTTGTGGTAAGAAAAGCTCAGTAGTCAGGCTTTTGCAGCAGCACCACATCCGGGCCATGAAACTCCAATTGTAATTGGTACTCGTCAGCCAGCCAGCGGAAACTGTCATCGGCGAAAAAGCTAATGTGCGTGGGGTCCAGCGTGTAGTGCCAATTTGGGAAAGCATCATCAGTGGTCAGCCGCTTGGTCATCAAAGCTAGCCAGCCACCGGGCTTTAATAGCCCCAGCAGCAGGCGGGCTATCTCGCCTGGCCGGCTCAAATGCTCAAACACTTCGGTGCTGCAGATAAAGTCATAACGCTGTTGCAGTGCTTCTGGTCGGTTGCAGTAGTACAGATCATAGTTGCTGCAGGGATCGCCTGCCGCGGCCAGCATCAACGATAGCGCTGGGACGGGGCCGCTGCCGAAATCCAGCCCCTGAGCTCCTGGGGTTAATCTGGCCATAAGTGGCTGGCAAACCCGGTTCAAAAAGCGGCGGTAATGTTCATCGTGCGGGTCATTTTGATGCTGATCGTATACCGTTTTTTCCGCTGCAGCCGTCAAGTGAAAGTCGGCCGGTACAAACACCAACCGACACCGCTGACAGCGATAATAGTCGCGCTGCAGAACCTTTGCCCGCTGCTCACGATGATACAGCTGCGTCTGGCTCGATGAACACAGCGGGCATGCGTAGCCACTCATCAATACAAGCTGCTCATGAATTAATGATGGTTACCCAGCGAGTCGTCGGTAAATAAAAATTCTTTCATGTACTTATCAAATACCGGATTTTTACGGCGGATCCACTCCAAGGTCATCATGGCATGTTCCACTTCTTCATCCCGGTTATGAGCCAGAATGGCTTTTAACTCTTCATCCTTACAGGCATCAACTCGCTGATTGTACCAATCAACCGCTTCCAACTCTTCCATTAGGGAGACAATGGCCCGGTGAAAATCGCGAGTTTCATCGGTCAACTCTTCAACCGGCTCATGATAACCTTCATTTGACATAAAAATCTCCTAACACTAGTCTGAACATTCAGGAACTATTGGTTGGTTCAGACTAACCGAGCGTTTCATCGTTGGCAACTGCTTCAGCAGCAAGGAGTGTAGATGACTGCAGAAATATCCTTACAACGCCAACCCTGGCAAGAGAACCATGACGGTCAGCCACGTCGAACCGGTGTTGAGATTGAACTCAGTGGCATGACGCTTGATACCCTGGCCCACTCGGTCGCCGAGTTACTGCAACTTGAAGCAACGCCCGGGGGGCGATACGACTTCACACTCAACGGAGATGATGCAGGAGACTGGGTGGTCGAGCTGGACTTTCATTTACTGAAAGAAATGGGCAAAAAACCACGCCAACAAGCCAGCCTGTCAGATTCAGCCGAACAACTACTAGCCTCTGTTGCCGGCCAACTGGTGCCGCTTGAGCTGGTCAGCCCTCCGCTACCATTTGATCGACTGAAGGATATTGAACGCATTATTGAGACCTTACGACACCAGGGTGCCAAAGGCTCTTCAGATGAGTTCAGGAATGCCTTTGGCTTGCAGCTCAACCCAGAAATTCCGTCTACCGAGCCTGAGCTGCTGCTGCGCTTTTTACAAGCCTTTACTTGCCTGCACGACTGGTTATTGCTGCAAGAGCAAGTGGATGTCACCCGTAAACTCACCAGTTACATCAACCCCTACCCAAAAGCGTACCTGAAACTTGTGCTGGCTGAAGACTATCAGCCCAATCTGCAGCAACTGATTGATGATTACCTGCTACATAACCCAACCCGCAACCGGGCTTTGGATTGCCTGCCCTTGTTTATGCATCTGGATGAAAAGCGGGTCAAGGCAAAGGTACAGAACGAGTTGGTTAAAGCCAGGCCGACCTTTCATTACCGCTTGCCCAGTTGTGAGATTCACCAAGCCGACTGGGGCCTGCACCGCGCCTGGAATGGCTGGGTTCAGGTAGAGAAGCTGGCTGCAGACCAAAAGCGTCTGGCCGCTTGCTGCCAAGCCTATCGACACTACCTGGATAAACCGTTGAACAACCTGTTTACCTCTTGGGCGGATGCGCTGGAGCAGCAATGGCTCGACCAGTAATCGCCATTACCGGCCCAGAACGCGGCGCTTTTGGCCCGCGTTTTTGTGTGGCGCTGGCGGTTCGCTGCTATGGTGGTATCCCACTGCAACTTCGGCCATCGCAGCGCCACAGCCAGCATGCGTTTGATGGCGTGGTAGTCACAGGCGGGCATGATGTTGACCCGGTGCTGTATGCTGCCGAGCCGGAAGTGCATCCTCGCTATGATCAAGAGCGCGATAAACTGGAAATGGCCATTATCAAGCAAGCACTGGACAAGCGGTTACCATTATTAGGGATTTGCCGCGGAGCTCAGCTATTGAATGTTAGCCGAGGTGGCAATTTGTGGCAGCACCTAAAAGATCACCGCGCTAACACCTCCCATCGCTGGACGGTATTGCCACTAAAAACGCTCTGCCTGGAAAAGACCGAGTCGATGCTTAGCCGTCTATTGCAGAGCGAGCGCTGTAAAATCAATAGCCTGCACAACCAAGCCATTAATGAAGTCGGCAAAGACTTACAGGTAGTGGCGCGCGATCTGGACGACATAGTGCAAGCGGTGGAAGACCCTAACTTTGATTATTTGCTCGGGGTGCAGTGGCACCCTGAGTTTTTGCTATTTTTATCGCGCCAGCGCCGATTATTTAAAGCGTTGATTGAGGCAGCTCGCCAGCAACTGGCAACACGTTAAGCTAGGATGAAACCGTTCATTTTGTTATTCAGTAGCTTGATAGCTTCGAGCAAAGTTATCCATGACTTTCAAGGTATCCAGTATATCGTCTGAGCTGATATCCAGATGGCAAACCCAACGCAAGCGGTGCCAAAGGGTACCGGACTTCGTGTAATTGCTGCCACTCAGTTGAACGCCCCGCCGCTGCAGATAAGGCAAAAGTTCAGCGGCCAGCCCCGGGGTCATATCGCAAAATAAAATATTGGTTTGTACTGGCTCAAGTTCGAGCTGCCCTTGCAGCTTCGGGTAAGCTTGCATCAGCTCCCGCAAGCCGTCGGCCAGTTGCTGGCAGTGGCGATGATCATCGGCTAGCCGTTCTACATGGTATTGCAAAGCATAAAGCCCAGCCGCAGCCAGCATACCTGTCTGCCGCATGCCGCCGCCCAGCATTTTGCGAATTCGTCGTGCGCGCTGAATAAAGGAAGCAGAGCCAAGCAATAAAGAGCCTACCGGCGCGCCTAAGCCTTTGGATAAACACAACGAAAGCGAGTCATAACCCTGACAAAGCTGCCGGGCCATTTGCCAGACAGGAAGTTGTCGATCGGTTGCTAAACGGCTCGCCGCATTCATCAAACGAGCCCCATCAATATGACACGCCAACTGATGTTTTTTGGCCAACTCAGCGACTGCCGCCATGTATTCGGGTGTCAGAACTTTGCCACCGACGGTGTTTTCAATAACGATCAGTCGAGTGCGGGCAAAGTGTGGATCATCAGGCTTAATGGCTGCGATAATATCATCCAAGGCAAGACTGCCTTCGGCTTGTAACTCCAGTGGCTGCGGTTGCAGCGAACCCAGCACCGCCATGCCTCCAGCTTCCCAGCGATAAGTATGCCACTGCTGGCCAACGATCACTTCATCGCCACGCTGACAGTGGCTCATCATGGCAATCAGGTTCGTTTGGGTGCCACTGGGTGCAAACAAGGCGGCCTCGAAACCAAGTTGCTCAGCAGCAAAGCGCTGCAGCTCATTGGTGGTGGGATCATCCTGAAACACATCATCCCCCAAGGCCGCCGTAACCATCGCCTCTTTCATGGCAACTGTTGGTTGTGTCACCGTCTCACTGCGAAAATCTATCATAATCAACCCTGCTGAACTCGATTGCCATCAGCGTACGGCCTTGGTCTTGTTGATACAATCATAACATCAAACATTTTGCTTAATTTCAGAGCCTGCAGGGCTGAGTTGCCCTGATATCGTGATTATACCAAAACCGTCGTGGCCGGCTGAGCCAGGCAAATGCGATCCCGGCCTTCGGCTTTCGCCTGATAAAGTGATTTATCAGCTCGCTCAAAGCAAGACATCAGTGGCTCTTTAGCTCCTTGCTCCGCCACACCAAAACTGCAACTAAGTTGAATGCTTTCGGCAAACAACTGCTGACTGATACGTTGACGGATCCGTTCAGCCAGAACTTTGGCTTCGTGAAGACTGGTTTTCTGACACAGAATAACAAACTCCTCGCCGCCCCAGCGGGTGACCTGATCCCCTTCCCGGACTTGCTGGATCAACACATTGGCTAACTCCTGCAAGACTTGGTCACCGATCACATGACCATGCTGATCATTAATGCGCTTAAAATGGTCAATATCGAGCACAATCAGGCAAAATGCATCCTGATCGTTCTGCTGCCGCCGTTGCTGTCGCTTCATTGACTGATCAAAGTGATTGCGGTTGTAAGTATGAGTCAAAGGATCATGGTTGGATAGATACTCCAGCTCTTTAATCGCCAACTCAAGTTTTGTTCTGGTTTGCTCCAGTTGTTGGTTTTTCTCCTGCAAGCGTCGATTAAAATTACGGCTGCGATAATTCCAGACACTTAGCAACACGATAATGAACAAAGCGCTCCCTGCAACTTGCCATATCAAGGTGTAGTTGGTGTTATCCAACACGTCAATTTGCGTCCAGCGCCGATAAATGGCAATTTGCTCGGCCTCGCTGATGCTGGCCAGTGCCGAGTTCAACACGGGGACCAGTGCTTTATGCTCCTGCACAACTCCCATACGCAATTCATCCTCCAGCCCGACCCAGCCAGCTACTTTCAGTTGATACAGCGACTCCTGCTGGATTTGCTGGTTAATCGAATACAGCGAGCCAATAAACAGATCGGCCCTCCCACTGGCAACTGCTCGTAGCCCTGCTTGCTCATGCTCCACCAGCACCAGCTGAGTATCAGGATAGTATTGCTGAATGTATTCAATCAGCCGATACCCTTCAGGCACCGCCAGAGAGCGGGCGCCAATATTTTCCATACTTTGCAAGAAGGGTTGCTCTCTTAACGAGACCAGCACATTAGGGGAGCGAAAGTACACATCAGTGAATTCGAGGTATTCATCACGCGCTGCCGAGCGGTTGAGCATCGGGGTCAGCTGGCATCGGCCTTGTTGCAAAAATTGCAATGTTTCAGGCCATGAGCGGGTTTCTACCAGGGTAAATTGGATACCTGTTTTTTGCTGTAACAGCTCAATATAGGCAGCTGACATACCAACATGAACACCATCGCGAATACCTTCATATGGCATCCAGTCAGGATCAACACAGTAAGTGATACCTTCCGGCAACTGGTGATCGATAGGCTCAGCAGATACTGAGAAACAACTGAGTGTTAATAACAACAATAGGCAAGTTTGGATTCTGGACAATCTTCTAGCCCCACAAGCTTGCATAGATTTTACTGATCGCACACGGCCTACTCATCACTACAAGTCTTACTAAAAGCGTAGTTTGCTTTTGAAAAAATTCGAATTTTATTCAGCAAAGGGAGGGATGCAGCGATAGCAAGGTTGGCGGCGAAAAGTAATGAACAACCAAACCGAGCTCAATGTGGATGCTGCTTAGTGTTCAGGCTGCTTACTGAACAGCCACGTCTCAAAATCAGCCACCGATTGCGGTCTGGCAAACAGGTAGCCCTGAAAGCAAAAACAACCGCTCTGGTACAGCAGTTCACGCTGAGCTTCGGTCTCCACACCTTCGGCCACCAGCGCCATATCAAAGGTTTTGGCAATGCCAATGATGGCATCAACAATAGCCCAATCTCTGGTTTTTTTGCCATCACTGCTTTGTCGAACGAAGTGCTGATCGATTTTCACTTCATCAAACGGCAGGCGGGATAAATACGACAACGAAGAGTAGCCAGTGCCAAAATCATCCATGGCAAAACGCAAACCCAGTGCTTTGAGTTGCTGCATGCGATGAACCGCATCATCCAAATCGGTCAATACCAGACTTTCAGTCAACTCCAGCGTCAACAGCGCTGGGTTTACCTGATACTGCTGCAACAGCCCCGCCAGTAAATCGACAAAGTCGGGCTGATAAAACTGCCGCACACTAATATTGACTGACACGCTTAACGCTGAAAATAACGGCTCTGTTTGCCAGTTTTGTAATTGCTGAAAAGCTTGTCGTAGCACCCAGCCCCCAATGGCTTCAATCTGCTCTGACTCTTCGGCCAATGGAATAAAATAAGCGGGTGAAATCATACCTCGCTCTGGATGCTGCCAACGGATCAATGCTTCCACACCAATCACCTGGCCGCTATCAGTCAGCTGAGGTTGATAAAACAGCATAAACTCATCTTCAGCCAGTGCTTTGCTCATCGCCTGTTCCAACTCAAACCGCTGCTCTACCTCAGCGAGCATCTGTGGATCAAAAAAGCGCAGGGCATTACCATCCGCCTGCTTGGCATAACTCATCGCCAGATCGGCTCGTTTCAGACACTCCTCCGGTTGTTCATGCACAGAGCAAGGGTAGACACCAATACTGACCGAACAACGATACTGGTGACCAGCAACCGTAAAGGGGTCTTGCAACAACTGCAGCAACTGCTCGGCTTGTTGCTCGGCCAAGTCTTTAGCCAAAGTTGGGATCGCGGGTAATCGTCCTAACACCACAGCAAACTCATCGCTGCTTAAACGGCCACAAAATGAGGTGTCAGGAAGTTGTTGTTGCAGGCGCTCAGCTACCTGTACCAAGAGTTGATCGCCCGCATGGTGACCCAAGGTATCGTTGAGGCGCTTAAAATTATCCAGATCGATGTAAATGACTGCAGCTAAATGCTGAGCTAACATGCTCGGCTGCAGCAAATCATGCAAGCAAAGCAGAATCTTTTTGCGGTTATAAATGCCCGTTAAATCGTCATAAAATGCCAGCCGATGAATCGTGTCTTCAGTTTTTTTCCGCTCGGTGATGTCGGTAATAAAGCCATACCAGCTAATGCCATCCTCTTCTTGTTCCGGCACTGAGTTGCCAAGCAACCACCGACTGTTTCCCTGTTTATCCAGTACTCTGTACTCGTGGTACCAGGGCGATAAATCAATTGCCGATTTCTCAATCGACTCAAACATGCCTTCACGATCCGCTGGATGAATAGTAGCCAGTGCCTTTGAGATATCTACAGCAGCCTGCTCAGGTGAGATATCGTAAAAGTCGCGAATAGCCTCACTGGCATATGGAAACGTCAATTGCCCATCCAGGCTGCGTTTAAACTGATAGACCATACCAGGCACTCGCTCTGCGATACGCTGCATCCGCTGCGCCCACAAAGAAGCCATGCGCTCAGATTGTTGATTGCGTTTTTCTACCCGCTGCAATCGCTGACGCATCCAGACGGCTACCGATGCCGTTAACAGGATCGCCACGGCCACCACCACCGCCAAAGCCCCTAAGGTAGCCTTACTCACCGTGACTCCACTAAGACCCTGCAGGCTTTCTGCGGGTAAATACACAGTGGCGTGCATCGCTAGATAATGCATACTAGCGATGGCTAGCCCCATTACCACGGCACTGATCAACTTGAGGATTTCAGCCTGAGTAATGATAGAGCGCAGCACTGGCGGCACGGCCAGCGCCAGTGTGGCCAGTACCACTGCAACCAACACAGAGCCGACAAATAGATCAAGCCGATACAACCGCTCGGCTTCCAGTACCATGGCTGCCATGCCGGTATAATGCATGGCCCCGATCCCGGCTCCCATCAGCACCCCACCAAACAGAATACGACTCCAGCGCACTTCTACTGCAGCGACCACCTGCAAAATTACTGCAGCAGCCAACACGGCAGGAATGATCGACAATAAAGTAATACCGAGGTGATAACTCACCTCAACCGGCAGCTCAAAAGCCATCATGCCAGTAAAATGCATGGCCCAAACACCGCCACCAAGAGCTATGGCGCCTAGCCCATGCCAAAGATGCCGCAGCCATACCGACTGGCTAGCGCGCATCAACTGACCAAGATTAAGACTGGTATGTGCAGCCAGAATTGCAATAAATAATGATAAAAAGACCAGTGGCTGCTGATGGCTGCCAGATAGCGCCTGAGTCAAGTCGGTTGTGTGGTCGGCAAATGCCAATAATGACATACAGTTCCCTGCAAAATACGCGAACAAGTCAGAAGCCATTCGGATGACTTAGGTCGCTTGATCTAAGCACAGAGAAGGCTTTTCGTCGAGCTTCAAATACGAAAAACCCAGCCTAAGCTGGGTTATCATTGCATCAGTAGACATGTTTCAAAGCTGTTCTTGCTCTTTCAGGTAGTCATCATAGCTACCAGCAAAGTCACGAATGCCATGTTCAGTAATTTCAATGATCCGGGTGGCCAATGATGAGACAAACTCACGGTCATGGCTGACAAACAATAAAGTGCCCTTGTAATCCACCAGCGCCTGGTTTAACGATTCAATCGACTCCATATCCAAATGGTTGGTTGGCTCATCCATCACCAGAATATTCGGCCGCTGCAGCATCAGCTTACCAAATACCATCCGGCCTTTTTCACCACCTGATAACGCTTTAACCGGTTTGTTGATATCGTCTTTGGAAAACAACATCCGTCCCAATACGCCACGAATGGCTTGCTCATCATGCTGCGGCTGTTTCCACTGGGTCATCCAATCAAATACCGTCATATTCTGCTGAAACAAATAGGCATGATCTTGCGCATAGTAACCAATTTCACAATTTTCCGACCATTTGATCCGGCCAGCATCCTGGGTGTATTCGCCCATTAAACACTTGAGCAACGTAGTTTTACCAATACCATTGGCACCAAGAATCGCCACTTTCTCACCCACTTCGATGGTAGCGGTCAAGCCTTTAAGCACCTCAAGATCATCAAAACCTTTGCGTACATCCTCAATTTCCAGTGCCAGGCGATACAATTGCTTGTGCTGTTCGAAACGAATAAACGGGTTTACCCGGCTGGAGGCTTTGACTTCTGACAATTGAATTTTTTCAATTTGTTTGGCGCGCGAGGTGGCTTGCTTGGCTTTGGAAGCATTGGCTGAAAAGCGGCTGACGAAGCTCTGCAATTCCGCGATCTGTTCTTTTTTCTTGGCGTTTTCATTCAGCAACTGCTCACGCGCCTGGGTAGCGGCAAACATGTATTGATCGTAATTACCTGGGTACAAGCGCAGCTCACCATAATCAATATCGGCCATGTGGGTACAGACCCGGTTCAGAAAATGGCGATCGTGCGAAATAATGATCATGGTACTTTGGCGTTCGGCCAGCACATTTTCCAGCCAGCGGATGGTATTGATATCCAGGTTGTTGGTTGGCTCGTCCAACAGCATGATATCAGGATCGGAAAACAATACCTGAGCCAGTAATACCCGCAGCTTCAATCCAGGCGCCAAAGCCGACATCGGACCCAAGTGCTGCTCGACCGGAATGCCTACACCGATTAATAGCTCACCGGCCCGCGATTCCGCGGTATAGCCATCCATCTCACCGAACTCAACTTCCAGATCCGCGACCCGCATGCCATCTTCTTCGCTCATCTCTGCGCTAGAATAGATACGATCACGCTCTTCTTTGACCGCCCACAACTCTTCATGGCCCATGATCACGGTATCGACTACGGAAAAGTTTTCATAGGCGAACTGATCTTGGCGCAGTTTACCCACCCGCATGTTTTGCTCAACCGAGACATTGCCAGCAGATGGCTCTTGCTCACCACTGAGAATACGCATAAAGGTAGATTTACCGCAGCCATTGGCGCCAATTAAACCGTAACGATTGCCCTGACCAAATTTAACAGAAATATTTTCAAAAAGAGGTTTGGCACCAAATTGCATGGTGATATTTGCAGCTGAAATCACGTAATGAGTACTCAAAAAATAATGGGGGAAATAAGCTGGCGTAATCTACGCGAAAAGCGGGCAGAATTCAATCAATCATCTTCTTTTAGCTCTGTTTGAGCCTGAATAAATACTTTTTATAGCCAGTAGGCTAGTTTATATAGCCAGTAAGCTAGTTTACTGGCTGCATGACCATACGAATACTTTATAACGCTTTACTCATGCCCCCAGGGTGGTGGAGGTAACTCAGCAAGAGGCTGGCTTAAATCAAAATCAATCCGCCAGCTCCAACCATCCCCTCGAACCGTGCCATAGGTATAACGGACGCCCGGCTCAATTTCGATACGCCAGCCACGGAAGTAACCCGACTCTTCGGTACGTGGGATCGACTGAAATTGCTGGAGCACTGCCGAGCCTTCCCCGACACTAAAACCACCATACATGGTATTGCTATCATCGCTGCCATCGGGTTTGCGATGATCATGTCGCAGCTCAAGCCCATCGTCATGCTTGCTGATCACCCAGGTACGGGAGCGGTCCCAGCTCTGCTCCGCTTCCAGTTCAATATGAAAAGGCAACTTCAGTTGCTTGTCGTCACATTCACGAAAGTGCACGATCAGCTGCTCGGTCCCAGTCAGCATGTCATCGCCCTCGGGTTCCAATGTCAAACCGCCCGGATAGGCATTACCACAGTGCTGAGCCAGTGCCTGAAAAAACTGTTCAAAGCCCTGACTATCGGCGACGGCGCTTTGCTCTATGGTGATGTCAGTTGCTTGATAGCAGCCAGCCAACAATAATGCAGCGGCGGCAACCCCTATCGACGTTTTCTTTGTCTGTGTATTGTTCGGTGTCATGGCTATCTTCTTTGTCATGGTTTCACTCCCGCGAGTTGTCATTGCCAGACTACGACATGCAGCGACCTGAAGCAATTGACTTTGCAAGCTAAAGTGAATTGGTGTACAAACAAAGCATCCGCTTCGCATAGGTGACCAATATGCTGTTTACCCTGGAAAAAATCGCTTTACGCCTGTACATGGCTGGATTAAAAACCACCACTGCTATATTGCCTTTTCGCTGGCCGACAGTCTTTCAGGGGCCGGGCAGCAGTCACCAGCTGCTGCTGTATATCCAGCAGCAAGAATCCGGAAGCCTGCTGCTGATAACCGATGCGAGTTTGCGGCAACTGGGGGTACTCGATGCTGTAGTGAGCCAGCTGGACAACCTTGGCCTAAACTATCAAGTATTTGATCAGATCACGCCAGACCCAACCAATGAACAGATCGAAGCAGGTTACCAGGCATTGCAGGCAGCTGGTGCCAGCGCCTTACTGGCCATTGGTGGTGGCTCGGTGATCGACGCCGCCAAACTAATTGGCGCCAGAGCAAAAAATAAAAAATCGGTGCTCAACATGACTGGCTTACTGCGAGTCTGGCGTGGCATATTACCGCTTTATGTTATACCAACCACAGCTGGCACTGGCTCAGAAGCCACTATCGCCGCCATAGTTTCCGATCCGGTGCAGCAACGCAAGCTCCCGCTGATTGATGTGCGTTTGCTGCCAAAAGCAGCAGCATTAGACGCCAAACTGATGCTTGGCCTGCCCGCCAGCATCACCGCTAGCACAGGCATGGATGCACTGACCCATGCCATCGAAGCCTACCTGTCACGCAACGCCACCCGCCAGACTGATCAGCAGGCACTGATGGCTGCGCAATGTATTTTCAAGTATTTGCCTATCGCTTTTGCCCAAGGGAAAGATATCGAGGCTCGCCAACAGATGGCCTCCGCAGCACATCTGGCCGGCAAAGCCTTTACCGTCGCTGGTGTTGGCTACATTCATGCCATCGCGCATAACTTCGGCGCCCGCTACCATGTGCCACATGGCCTCGCTAACGCCATAGTGATGCCCTATGTGCTGACTTTTTCCAAACCAGCCTGCCTAAAGCGCATGGCAACACTGGCCCGACATTGTGAACTTGCTGCAGCAACAAGTTCAGATCAGGTTGCAGCAGATGCTCTGGTTGAGCGCATTCGCGCCATGAACCAAGACTTTCAAATCCCCGATACCTTAAAAACACTGCGACAAGAAGATATCCCGGCTATCGCGAAAGCCGCTCGAGCCGAAGCTCGCTTTACCTATGCAGTACCTCGTTATTTGAGCCAGCAACAGGCCGAGCAGTTGATTGCCCGGCTATTGCCACTGCCTGACGATAGCAGCCACGCTCAGCCATCACACCATGATGGATGCTAAGAAAATGGTGCAAAGCCCCAGGTAAATGGAGACACCCGTGATGTCGGTGATGGTGGTCAGCACTGGACCCGTCATCATGGCGGGATCTTTGCCCCAGCGTTTGATTAAAAACGGCATCGAGCCACCAATCACCCCGGCGACCAGTACATTAAAGCCAAGCGCAATGCCTGCGACCAAGCCCAGCACAAAGTTGCCTTCCAGCAAGAAAGCAACCACACAAAACAAAGCCCCTAACGCCAGGCCATTAAACAGGCCGATATAGACTTCTTTTCTCACCGCCAGCCAGAAATCACGCAAGCGGGCCTCACCCAGTGCCATACTGCGGATAGACACCGACAAAGCCTGAATACCCACATTGCCACCCATATCGGTGATCATCGGTAAAAATGCGGCCAGAATAGCCACCTGAACAATGGTACTTTCGAAGGAACTAATCACCACAACAGCGCCTAGGTTCAAAAAAATATTGGCCGCCATCCAGGGCAAACGCTTTTTAATCGCTTGTTTGGGAGGCGTGAAAAATGATTCGTCTGGTGAGGCTGCACTCATGGCGACAAAGTCGTCAGCCATGCTATGCGCCAACAGGTCCATCGCCTGTTCAATGCCAATCACCCCTACCAATTGATCCTGCGCGTTGATCACCGGTAGCATTTTTAAATGGCGGGAACGAATACGCTGCGCCGCCTCCATCGCATCATCATGATCACGAATAGCAAAAACGCCATCCACCATAAAACGTTCAACGTGATCATCTGGGTTACTGACCAACAATTCACGCAACGACAAGACCCCTTGCAGCCGGTTCTCTGCATCCACCACATAGATATAAGCCGTACGAGCCAGATCGGCCGGTGCTTCCCGCACCGCAGCGATGACGTCTTTTACTTTTGCATCGGCGGTGACCGACAAAAAGTAAGGACTCATCTCTGCCCCAGCCGTGCCCTCAGGGTAACTGCTTAACCTGGCCACCTGCTGCTGTAGATCGGCTTCCAGCTGACTGAGTAGATGGCTGGCCAATTCCGTCGGCAAAGCAGCAACCAGGTCGGTGATAATCTCCAAAGGCATTTCAGCCAGCAAAGAACCAGCCTCACTCTCATTCATTCGCTGCAACAGTTGGCTTACCAACTCCTGCGGCAAGTGCGCAGCGACCTGGCCAGCCTTTACCCAGCCAATCTCACCGAAATAAAGCAGAATACTGCTGGTTGGGATATCCAGCAGGATCTGAGCCGTGCGCGCGGCAGAAACTTTATCTTCCATTTTTCGGGCTTGCACGAACTCTTCAGCCAGTAAAGCCGACTTTAATTGCTCAGCGTAGCCTTGCATTTTTTGCGATAGCAGCAGCATAAAACAGCCTTATTATATAAGCGGTTGGATTTATTGAGTAAAGTGTAGCTGATGCCCAGAAGAGCGCACACTTTTTTACGGCAGCCGCTAAGTAGCGACTGTCGAAGGAAGGCCATTTTTATTGGAGGCGACTAGGGCGTGCCCTCACCTGATGTCGCATGCTGCAGCAGATAATCCAGCCCACCACATACAGCAGCAACCTGCGCCTGAATGCAGTTGTCGGGAGTGCTTTTGGCGCTGTCTGGGTACACTTCTGTGGTGGTCACATAGGGGGCACCGGTAAAGCCAGCGCAAAGCCCGGCAGATTTAGCCGGATACAAGATCACCCCGGCTTGCGCCAGAGGCTCGCCAATCAGGCAACCCTGCTCATCCGCCTCCGCAATATGGGTGACTAGGGCTACAGACTCAATAATCGCACGCTGAAAATCAGCCACCGGTTGCTCAGCATCGCCAACCAGATAAAAGCCATCCGGAATGTTCCAGTTGGTATTGATGGTGCCATCCCGGGCGGCCTTCGCCGGACGAAACTCGCTGTTATCCGTATCGGTAGTCTCGTGCAAATCAATATGAGCCAAAATCACCTTGTCATTCGTATCGCTGCCAGTTACAGCAGCCACGTATGCCATCGCTAAAGCAGATTCCTGAGCTGGGCTATCCACTACAAAAGAACGGTTCGGGTCCACGGCAAGTGGTGTCCATCGATTGATGGTTTCATAGCCCCAGGGGCTCAGACACGGTAGTACCAGCAGGTTAAAATGCTTGCTGTAACTTAGTGCTTTGCTATGCAAAAAGTGCAAGGCACCATGCACTCCACTGGTTTCATAGCCATGGACCCCGCCAGTCACCAATACCGTGGGCTTTTGCGGATCCCAGTTTCGGCTTTTTACCGCAAATAACGGGTAGTCCTTGCCAGCATAGGGCTGATAATTCAGGCTGCCG
>JAIUMG010000010.1 GCA_022565655.1 Alkalimonas sp. | reverse complement strand
ATTTCATTGCGAATATCTTTTAGAGTTCTGGCCAAATCGAGTGCTCGATAGGTTTTGTTGAACAGCATGTCAGTGACTCTGGCAAAGCGGCTGCTCAAGTTTTCTAAAGAATCAAATTGCTCATCAGTTAGCTTTTCATCTAAACCGAAACCAGCACACTGTTGATATGAGCGCTCTAACCAGCGACTAGCATTTTGTAATTGCTCAAGGCATTCTTGCAGATAATCGAGCGAGTTTTTTTTATTGGTCATGCCAACTCCTGAGCCTGTGGTTTTATAAGCTGAACAAAAGCTTCATGACCATCTTTAGTGGCTACTATATCAATCTTTTGCTCACCCAGTTGCTCTTGGATACGCCATCTTGTATTGCGAATATTTTGCCGGCTGAATTTTTCTGAAACAATGAGTAGATCGATATCACCACCCTTGCTATTGTCATTTGCTCTGGAACCAAATACAAAAACCTGAGCATTCTCATCCTCAGCTGCAACGGCGTCAAGAATAACGATTTTCTCATATTCAGTTAAGCGCATTGGATAACTCATACGGGCTTGAAGTTGCTGTAAGTATAGCAGGCCGCGCTTCCAGAGTACTAGCTGCCATCATTTCGAGCCTTTGCCATCCAGCAACGGCTGCCACCAATCCGGTCGATTTAAATACCACTCTACAGTTTTCCGCAAACCCGTTTCAAAGGTTTCTTTCGGGACCCAACCCAATTCGTGCTCAATTTTGCTGGCATCGATGGCGTAGCGGACATCGTGTCCGGGGCGATCTTGTACGAAAGTTAGCAAGCTTTCGTAGTTTTGAATGTTGAGTTTTGAGTGTTGAATGGGGGCCAATTCTTCCAGAATTGTGCAGATGGATCTGACTACTTCGATGTTTTGTTTTTCGTTGTGACCGCCAATGTTATAGGTTTCGCCGATGCTGCCTTGAGTTGCGACACAAAGCAATGCTCGGGCGTGGTCGTCGACATACAACCAATCACGAATCTGGCTGCCATCACCGTACACGGGCAAGGGTTTTCCGGCCAGGGCATTTAAAATAGTCAGCGGGATCAATTTCTCAGGAAAATGATAGGGCCCATAGTTGTTGGAGCAATTGGTGATTACGGTGGGCAAACCATAGGTTCGCTGCCAGGCTCGCACCAGATGATCGGAACTGGCTTTGCTGGCCGAGTATGGCGAACTGGGGGCATAAGGTGTCTCTTCGGTAAAGAGCGCATCGGTTTGCTCTAAATCACCATAGACTTCATCGGTCGATACATGATGAAAGCGAAATGATGCTTTTAAAACATCATTCAGTGACAACCAATACTGCCGGGCGGCTTCCAGCAAGCTGTAGGTGCCAACGATATTGGTTTGAATAAAATCAGCAGGGCCATCGATAGAGCGGTCGACATGACTTTCGGCCGCCAGATGCATCACGATGGTTGGTTGAAACGCTTGCATGAGCTGCAGCATAGCCGCTTGGTCGCATATATCCGTTTGCGCAAACTGATAGCGCTCGCTCTGCTCAATTTCTTTTAGCGACGCCAGATTGCCAGCGTAAGTTAGCTTATCGACATTCAGCACCTGATGGGGTGTTTCGTTGATTAAATAACGTATCAGCGCCGAGCCAATAAAGCCTGCGCCGCCGGTAACCAGGATTCGATGCTGCATTATGATTTTTTCTCTATAGCTTCGTTCACAACATTTACCCCTTTCAACTTGATCGGGTGGTGCCCACTATCCATAGCCGTGCTGGCTTGGCCAAGGGTTTGCTGCGCCTCTAACCCCATAGCTTGGATAATTTGCTGGTTGATTTTGACCACATCAAACTTTTCCTCTGCCAGTTTACGGCTGCATTGCCCCATGCTATCGATTTGCTCCGGGTGCTCAATAAAGTAGCGCATTTGCTCTATCAGGGCATCCACCTGGTGAGGCGGGATCAAAAAACCATTTTTGCCATGCTGTACGGTCTCCCGGCAACCCGGCATGTCGGTGGTAATCACTGGCAAGCCGACCGCCATGGCTTCTTGCGTGCTGCGAGGAACCCCTTCGCGGTAGTAGGATGGCAACACAAAAACACTGGCCTGCGCCAACCAATCTACCACGTTGCTAACCCGGCCAGGATACACAATAAGCCCGCTCTCAATATGCTGGGTTAACTCATCGCGGCTGATGGAGCCTTTGGCGGTATCTGGCTCCCCGACCACAACAAATTCGACTCGCGGGTGCTGTGCTTTAATGACTTTAGCGGCATCTAAAAAGTAACGGATGCCTTTTTCTTGCAGTAAACGGCCAACAAAAATAAAGCGGATCGGCTCCAACTGCGGTGGATGATAAGGGTAACGTTGCAAACAGGTGCCAATACCATTGAGTATGGTCAGTTTGGGGATCGGGATATCGTAGTGATGAATGAGATCCTGGTAATCATCTGGGTTGAGCAGGAACACTTGATGCGTTTTCGGCAACACAAAGCGATACAATTGCACCTGAACCTGGCGAATAAGCCGACACACGAGCCCATTACCACCGGGTTTATCTATAAAAGCACGCCCCAGGCCTTCAATTTTAGCCACCCGATACGGCACTTTGGCCAGCCACGCCGCTAAGGTGCCAAATAACACGGGTTTGACAAAATAACAAAAGCTGACATCGATCCGCAATTGCTTGAATAACCGGTACAGCTGCCAGCTGGTCCGTAAATCATTGCATGGATTATGGCTGAAGCGATTAAGCTGATAAGGCACAGCAATAGCGCCTAACGCCTCGACTTCAGCCTGGCTTTTTGCATCGTAATCACAGGCAAAGGCATACACGGTGTGCCCTGCGGCAACCATGTCCCGAATTAAATCACTACGAAAGTTTAGCATCGCGTTCGTTAATGAACCGACCACGGCGATGCGCTTTCCTTCTGAGTTACCATGCTCAGTCATTTGGCTGACTCTTGATGTACTCATTATTTTTTTCCAAACAACGCATTCAGCACAACACGTACTCCTTTACGGCAGAAAAGTTGACATCGGGTCCATAATGTCAAAGGTTGATTTCGTAACTTCTCTAGCTCATTCAATATTTGCTCTGGCGTACTATAGCCGCCAGTCACTTTACTGATATAACGCGGGTAAGCAATCAAGGTGGCATAAACCAGGGTTGCTACATCCAGTTTTCGCTGACGCCGCGGTTGTGGCATGACATCTTGAGTTAAGCCCCAGCCAGCATAAAAAGGCCAACCATAACACACTACTTTTTTGCCCCGCAGTAAAGCTTCAAACCCCGTTAGTGAGGTAATAATATGCACTTCATCCACCACATCCAGTAACACAGACATCGATGCATCCACCACCAGCTCATCACAATACTGCTCAGCTTGCTGCTCGTTTTGGCCAGCAGCTCTGGCACCGGAATACACATCAGGATGTGGTTTGTAGATCACCCAGGCTTCGGGGTTGTCCTGACGCACTTGCTGCAATAATTCAATGTTACTGCGAATGCGGTGCGCTCCGTATTCAATGGACGCATCGGTTTCAACCTGCCCTGCCACCAAAATCAGTCGCTTGGTGCTACACCCTGGTTGCCACAGCTGCTGCCCAACATTGTATTTGGTAATGCCTTGCTGGCAAATTCGTTGCTGCAAAGCTTCCGCTCGTTGCCGCTGCTCTGTGGTTAATTCGATGCTTTGCAGCATGGCTTCCAGATCAGACGGCTGGGTCGCATCGAAGTACAAACCGCGTTGATCGATAATCCACGACATCGGCTCTGCAAACTGAGCTCCCAGACCTACCGAACGAATAAACCCATCTTCTAACCGAACTAAGCTTAAGCCAGCATGAACAGAGGGTAACGCACGTCGCCCCCAACATAAAACTGTACCTTGCTGTGGTAGCTGGTTTTTTTTGTTAAGAAATGTGACCTCACTGCCTTGCACAAAGCGTTGCAGCGTTTTGCGCCAAAAGCGTGAGAAGCCGTAGGCGTAGAGCTGCGCTGGCAGACGACAACGAGTGGTATGCTGCAGCCCGGCCCACTGCATCAGCTCAGCGAATGAGCTAGTCAACCCAGTTTCGGGATGTTGGGCGTGCTGACCGGTTAAAATCGCATGATAAACCCACTGCTGCAATGACACCTGATAGTGCGGCTGACCAGCAAAAATACCCTGTGAGTGTGTTGTCCCGCTATATGCTGAATCAGCCAGACAATGCAGTTCTTTTTGCCACAACAAGGCTTCAGTTGCCAATATCGAACGAACTGTGTACACCCGACTGGCCGATGCCATCAGCTCAGCGGTATGTACCGGGTGGCATAACCATTGTAGCTGCGATGGCTCAAGGGTAGCAACGGCATCGTGTTGCCAGCACTGTTGCAATTCGGTCAGACGGTGTTGGTCACGTTCCTGTGAGCTAGCCAGACACAGCACTTGCCCGGGCTGCTCTAAGGCGCTTTGCAGCATCTGTTGCCATTGCGCTTCACTGGTGCTGGCATCGATCAGAATCAATTGATACTGCGTTGTCTCAGTGGCTGTGGGCCTGACAAAGTTGCATTGGGCTAACTGCAACTGTTGCCATAGCTGGATAAACCTACTGGCCGCTGCATGGCTATCTTCAAGCAGGGGCTCTGCAAGGCGTTGCCGCCAGGCAACCAAAGCATACCCAGTACCAGATAGCGCTTTTGTAAAATCAGCAGTGTAGTGCAGCAAAGGCCAATACCCCATGCTGGTTTGTTCAACCAGCATGGGTTGCCGCTCGCTAGAGGACGTGAAATCTTTCATGGTTGCCCCAGATAAACCGGGTTAATCCAGATGATCGCGTATGATCGCTCGCATCAGTTGTATAATGCCAGCCAGTAAAATGGTTAAGAATAAAAATACAGTGAAATTGTACAGTCGGCGTGGTTCTACTGAGAACTGAGCCAGCGTTGGATGCTGTAGTACAGAAACTTGCTTTAATTTTCTGGCTGCTTCAACACGTGTGCTTTCAAGCACCATTAGTGAGTTTGAATACAACTCTAAAGCAAACTGAGCTTGCAGAGTAAGTGTTTCAAAATCTGCCGAGACTCGATTTAGAGCCCCTCCATCAGCCGTGGCCATTTTTCTTCGTTCAGCTTGGATTTGCTGACTTAACGCTTCAATCTGGCTATCGAGTCGTTGCATCTCAGGTGAGGTTGTACTTTGAAAGCTACTGCCAGCCTTTTTTTGTGCTTCCATTAAAGCTCTTTGCGCTTCCAATTGGGCGACAATCATCATGATACTTTCGACTGAACCTGTTGGTGACACCAAACCATGTTCGTTCTGAAAACTGAGCAGTTCCTCTCTGGCTTGATAAAGTCGTTTCGAAAGCGTTTCGACTTGGCCTTCAATAAAAGCCACTTGTTCTTCAGCCAAACGCTGACCCATCAGGTTCATATGCCGCTCCCCCTCGTGTAGAAGGGTTTTGGCGATCTGCTGTGCCATCTCTGGGTTATATGCCTGAACCCTGACGCGGAGAACGTTGGCGTAATCATCGTAGCGGATATCAATCCGCTTTTGCATATAGCTGTACAAGCTCTCCATGGGCGCATCAGCATCAGCTAAACGCGAAAGCCTGTCTATTGATGTATCTGCGTAATGACTGCGAATATCCAGTTGCTCATCTAGTATATTCAGCATATCAACCGATAGTAGATAATCACGCAGCAACAACAGATCGCCTGCGCCACTGGTTCCCGACAAAAGTGATGAGAAGTTTAGATTTGTAGTCGCAATTTCAGGGCTTTGCAGCACAATATTCGCTTCAGAAACGTAGCGATCTGTTGCAAGTAGCATCCAGTAAATAAAAGCACAGAAAACCGCTGCAAGCGCAATCGCCCAATGTGGATGTTTTTTTAATTTTTTCATTTACTAATACTCTTTTCGTAATCTTTGAGTGCATCCGTGAGCTTGTCGTACCAGATGGCCTGCCCTTTGTGCAGCCAAATACCGGCCTGACACAAATCCTTCAAAATACCCACACTGTGTGACACCATAATCAGACTGGACTTACCAACCCGATCGCGAAATGCCTTTTTCGCTTTCTCTTTAAAAGCCGTGTCTCCTACCGCCGTGGCTTCATCGGAAATATACACATCAAAATCAAATGCCAGTGATAAACCAAAAGCCAAACGGCTTTTCATGCCGCTTGAATAGGTTTTCACCGGCTGATCAAAAGCCTTGCCAATTTCGGCAAAATCCTGAACAGAGTCGATGATTTGATGCATCCGATCATCACCGCCATGAATACGAGCAACAAACTTCACATTCTGCCGCCCCGTCATGCTGCCTTGAAAACCGCCTTTTAAACCGATAGGCCAGGAGATTTTGCTGTCGGTGATGATTCTCCCTTTATCCGGCATATCCATCCTTGCCAGCAGCTTCAATAAAGTGGACTTACCGGCACCATTGCGGCCAACCAAACCAACACTCACGCCCTGAGGGATCGTAAAGTTCACATCTTTTAGTACCCAGTCACCACCAAAGGGCCCATGGTAACGCTTGTAGAGATCCTGAACTTCAATCATTGCGTCATCAACTTCATTTTCAGGCGAATTTGCAGCATCAATCCCAAACATATCATCACCAAAGCAAACGATATTGGGTATAACAGCTCGATACCTTCAATGCTTCGATACGACTGGAAAAACCCGTATCGCATACTCTCAATGGAATGCATAATGGGGTTGTACAGCAGGTACTGCTGCACACTGTAAGGCATAAACTGCACAGGGATAATGACACCGGACAAAAAGTACAGAGGAAACATCAACATACGAATAACCTTTTCAGCTTCCTGAACCAAGGTCGCAATTACTGAAAATATCAAGCCCAGGCCAAAACCAAGCAGCCATAACACCAACCAGCAGACCATGACTTTAAGTGGATCCGAAGGGATTATTTGCATCCCTAAAAATGCGGCACCAAGCACCATTAAAACAAACACGATCGTTTTTAAAGTGCCTTCTAGTGCAGAGCGCACAATAATCGTATCGACCGGGTGTACTTGCCGGTAAGCAAAAAGTCCGCTATTGGAATTAATTGCGAGCATGGAACGGTTTGCTGCGTCGCGAAACACAAAGAAACCCATGATACCAACAATCAAAAACGGGATGAAATCAGCACCTGGGATAAAGCGTATCCGCCCCATAAACTCCCGCACAGCAATCATAATGCTGATATGCGCAATGGGCTCCAGTAGCATCCAGGTCCAACCGAGACGATCGCCTGACATACGCGCTGTTGCCTCTCGCATAAACAGCGCATGCCAGACATGCAGGGTTACCTGTAATGAGCTACGCTCTTTCATACTGTCTGCATCTTTGTCAGCTTAAATATCCAGCGCCACTTTGGCGGCTATGGCGATTTGGTAAAGAATTTGCGTTAAGGTTGATGCCAACTGCAAGTTCTTGGTCGTCACGGCTGGCAGGACCAGAATTTCATCACCTGGGCGAAGCTCGACATCTCGCGCATTTCGCACTTCGCCATTTTTTCGCACGATTAAAATACGCTTTTTATCGGCGTGTTGACTAAAGCCACCGGCTGCTTCGATGTAATCCCAGGCACTCATCCCAGCAACAAAAATTGATGCTTGTGGGATATAAACTTCGCCACTGACCAGAATCGAATCTGAGCGTTCCGGAATGGTAATCACATCGCCATCTTGCAGCCGCAAATCCAGCAATTGATCTCGATGGCTGACCACCAAGCGGCCATTTGGCTCGACTTCTCGTGCTCTTTGGACAAAAGCACTGATTAACTCAGCTTCACGAACCCGGATAGCTGATTCTTCAGCTGTCGATGAGGAGGCTCCAAGATAGGTGGTTTCCAGCCGACGTAATGACTCTTCCAAAGACTGGCGCTGACGCTCTGCAACACTGACGCGGCGAATTGATATGCTCTTGGTTTCAGCCAGCACCAGATCAACTGGAATGTTATCTAACAACTGATGAAGCGTGGCATTTTTAGGCAGAATGAAAAATGAAGGGCCGTAAAAGCTCCCCTCAAGCTGCACCACTATGGTATCGGCATGGCGGTCGGCAACGAAAACCACTTCATCACCATTGGCAATTTCCAGCTCAGAAAATGATGCTAAGGGTTGATAATTGGCATATGGCCCACTGGCACGCTGCCCTCTCACCAGGGCATGAGATACACCGGCATCAAGCTGCGCCAGCTGCATCAGGGTATCGCCATAGAGCACGTCGTCACTCAGTTCGTAAAAGTACGTCCGGCCTACTTCGCCATGCACCGCAATTTGTGGGCCACGGCGCTCGACCAAAATGGTATCGCCATTTTGCAACTGAGCATGATCTAGCTTGCCTTCCAGCAGAAAGTCGTACAAATCCATTTCGGCTAAGGTTTCGCCGTTACGAAGCAAACGAATGCGGCGGTAACTGCCCTGCTCTTCATCAATGCCGCTGGCTTGATCCAGGAAATACAGTATCGAGTCGCTCGGTACACCGGCATAACGGCCTGGCTTGTTGACAAAACCGGTGACAAACACAGCAACGGGCTGAACGCCTTGCAAATTAGTGTAAACGTACACATTTTCCGGGTAGACCTTGCGAACAGCATTACGCACAATGCTGTCTAGCTGATTATGACTAACACCTTGCACTTGAACAGGGCCAATGCTCGGAATAAAAATGTTGCCTTGGGCATCGACCGGTAGTACCCGGTCGATATCAACAGCGCCCCATACGCGTAAAGTTACTTGATCGCCAGGTAGTATTCGATAATCAGGGTTCAGACCATCCGCTCTGGTGCCACGAAAACCGCCACTGAACAGCTCCGCACCAAAAGGCTTCATGTCTTTCTCGATGCCCTGCTCCATGGTTGGAATGGGGCCGTAACCACCCTCTTGCCAATTCACATTGGACTGTGGTTCTTGCAACGTCGCTTGCTGCTGAGCTTGCATGGCTCTGGCTTGTTGTGCCTGTTGCGATGGATCAGAAAACGTGTTGGCCAAAGCCAGTGAGCTGCAGCAAAGCAACCCGAGCACGGCTGTCGCTAGTTGTCGACAGTGGCGCATGGAAATTAGGTTCATCATTTTATCCGTATTGTACATAGCCCAAGATGGGCGAATTCATCCTCTGCCCGCTTAAAAAGCCAGCGCTCTGCCTTGGTACCATTGCTGAGCCTCATTTTGGCACACCAGTGCAGGCTGATTCAGTTGATCGGGTTCAACTTGCAGTGCCAAACATAGCCGATTGCTCGCGGATTGATAGCGGTCCTTCACCCTGACTTGCACTGGGTTGCCCCAGGGAGACTCTGGTAGCTGCAACAAATCCCCACTGCGGGCTTCTGCAAACGAATTAAAGCTGCTGGCCGGTAATAAAGGCATGGCTGTGATAGAGTCGGCAACCAGCCCACCACTGCGATTTGAGTTGGTACTAACACAGGCAGCGCTGATTGAGACCGCACATCCAATTAAGAGTATACGAAGTAAAGGCCTATGGTTTATTTGCATAAATTCCATCTTACGAAGAAGTTGCTTTATAAGGTGATAACCACGGTTCGGTCACGCGGTTTTTCTCTATTGAATAATCGCAAAATAGTACCACTTCAACCTGACTGACACCAGCACCAAATAGAACCTTTGACCTGGTTGCAACATTTATAAACATTTAAAAGCTCTTTGAGACAGCTTCAACTGATTCTGCTACCATAATGGGTTCATCATGATGTATTTATTCTGAGGTAAGCGATGTATTTCAGCAGTCATCAAATTCCAGAGTTAGACGGCCTGAACTTTGCCGAACGTATGAGTGTGGTTCGGGGGGCATCCGATAAACTTAGCGTGCCGAAAAAGTTACTACTCAACCTGATTAAGCTGGCCATCTTGTTCATATTTTTTATGTACATTGCCCGTGCCGGTGACTGGACAGCACTGCTGTATATTGTCGGCTTAATTGTGGCTTACCCGATGATCACCCGCCCCCTGACCTTTATGCTGTGCCGGCCTTATTTTACTGAGGTACGCCGGGCATTAGAGCGCCAGCAGCAAGAGAGTTAACCGGCGCCTACGTTGAGGCAATTAAATCTTGATTTTTAACGTCACTTTTTCATTCAGCGACATGGCCAGATTGTTGTCGTAGTAGGCCGCTTCATTGATAAAGCTGGGGTAGACAGTGCGGTTGCCTTCATAGCGTATTTCACCGCCATCAAATAAGGCAAAAATCGGGTCGCCTGGCTGGATGGCTTTGAAATCCTGATCCTGCACGTTTTTATGCACCATGCCCAAGCGCTCGCCCTGCTCATTGAGTGGTAGCATGATGCTGTGCAAGTAACGATAGGCTTCCACTTCAGCTGGCAGTTCAGGCAGTTCGTTGCGGTTGTATAAATCGGCGAAATCCAGAATATGCTGCGTCATGCTGTGCATTTGCTCCAGCACGTCCTGGCGGATCACCGACTGCGGCTGCGGGCCTACTTCGACAATGACGCCATAGCGGCCGGTGGTGCAAAGTAACCGATGTTCTTCGGCTGGCAGGTGGTCTTCATCGCAACTGATCACCGCTTCAGGCATCTGCATTTTTACATAGGCAGCCAGCTGATTATAAAAATCACCCGCCTGGGTCAGAATAAGCACCGGCCCCATATTGCTGGTGGTGTTGTGCAGGTCGATGACCAGATCCGCATGCGGGTTGCCTTTGGGCCCCAGTACAGAATCAATCACCTTGGCCCGGCTCTGCTCGTAGTTAGTTAAGCTTGGGTTGTCTAAATCGTCACGGCGGAACTGGCGGTTTAAGTCGGCATCCAGGTAGCGTTTATTGGCGGTGTAGGCTTGCGGGTTGGCGAATAATGTCCAGGCATGGAAGCTTTGACGTTGCAGTAGTTCGGGTTGACGCTGATACTTACGAATAAGATAAATGCCTGAAAATTCATTGCCGTGCGTCCCACCAACAACAGCCACCTGCTTGATTTCTGCCATAGCCTGCTCCTTAAAAATAGTTCGGTAGCAAGTATGCCGTAAAAGGGCAGCAAAGAGAATAACAGTTACAATCTTTTGATGAATAAAAAGTCAGTAAAAAAGAATAAAAAATCAGAAGGAGATGAGAGGGAAGTAAGTCAGGCGACAGAAACTGCTAAATCTGAAGCACACTGGTGCTGCAACACTAACTCGTTATGCAAAATTTGATTGGCTTGGCAGGTGCATTGACCACACTGGCTACCCACACCGGTGCAGGCTTTCAGTTCACGCATGCTATCCACCCCAGCGGCCACATGCTGCTTGATGGCTGTATCGGTAACCCCTTTACATAAACATACGTACATATAGCCGTCCTACTTGAAACCGCAGCGGTGTTGGCTGCATTCATTTCGCCCAATCACATAGCTTAGCTATGCTCATGGGAACTCTCTCATTTGCCGCCTACCTGAGCCTTCAAGTAGTTTGGCAAGAATGATTTCGCTATGCGAACAAAAACCATAATAATCTAATTGCGAACCATTATCAATAGTGTTTGTAGAATTCTTGCGCTCGTATATACATAGTGTATACTCCTATTGTGATTCAAAAAAATTATTGAGGTGTTTTATGTCGCACGTTATCCATGCCAAAATACAGCGCTGGGGCAATGGTCTCGGTTTACGCGTGGCTGGGCCGATGCGAGATATACCTCATTTTAGTCCTGATACCGAAGTAGAAGTTGAAATATTTGAAGATGGTTTCAGGGTTAAACGAGCATCCCCTACTTTGCCGGTTTTTCCTTATTCAGAGCAAGAGTTACTTGAGGGGCTCTCACCTGCAACGGCTCACCATGAATTAATTGCACTTCCCTCTGCCAGCGAGACTGATTACTGATGCCTGTGCATTATATTCCTGAACGGAACGATCTAATCTGGTTGGATTTTGAGCCAACAAAAGGGAAAGAAATTGGCAAGTACAGACCCGCTTTAGTACTTAGCAGCCAGGCGTATAATCAACAAACCGGCCTATTGATTTGTTGCCCCATTAGTACCAGCATTCGCGGGGCCAAAACCGAAGTATCTGTCACCAACTTAGCTGAACCATCAGTCGTTGCCGCTAGTTTGATCCAGACTTTATCCTGGCGCGATAGAAAAGCGAAGAAAATAGCAGAAGCAGAGCCACAGGTCATCCACGAGGTACTGTTACGTATTTTGCCGCTCATTGGTGCTGATGAATTAATCACAACGCTACTGAATAAGCGTTAAGTCGTGTTGACGACTTCTGAATAGTGTTGCGGTAAGCGCGGGTGTTCAATGAGCACCCGCGATAATGACCAGTGCCGCTTAACGAAACAATACCTTCTCTTGCTGGAACCAGTGCACACAAAAGGCTATAAACAAGCCAGCCAGCACCACGGTTGAGGCAAAAATCATCAGCAACAGGCCATAATCAACCGTGCCTTTGATCAGCTCTTTAATCGCCAGCGCCACATTGGTTAGTGGGATCATGGCGGTGGTTTTTGTCAGTTCAACCCCTGGCAGAATAGAGGCCACCAGTGGTACAAACACCACAATCGATAATGGGCTCATGTAGTTCTGCGCTTCTTTGAAGGTTTTGGCGTAAATGGAGATCGCCAGCAACAGGGAGGCGAAGATAGCCGATGTGGGCAGCAGCATCAGGAAAATCAGCGATAAATCCAATACTGAAATACTGGATACCACATTAGCGACCACATCCATGCCAGCGAAGGAGCCTATTACCGCGGCCCAGATGCCGAAACTGACCACCGTTATTAGCGTGGTCGCAAGCCCCGTGCTGAGCACAATCAGAAACTTACCCAGCACAATGGCAGACCGGCTGACCGGGCAAATCAACAAGGTTTCCAGGGTGCCGCGCTCTTTCTCCCCTGCCCCCATATCAATCGCTGGGTAGGAAGCGCCCATCAAGCACAATGGGATCAGGACATAAGCGATCAGAGCACCGATTTTTTCACCGATGTTTTCCCGGGTATCGGCGGTATCCACTCGCTTAACATCCACAGGATTTAAAATAGCATGCAAGCGATCAGGATCCACGCCCAGCAGCGTCAGGTTATTGATTTGCAAGTCTTCAGTGTATTTGTTCATCAACTCGGAAAAGTAGCGGTACATAAAATCGAGTTGTGAGGATTGATTGTAGATCAGTTGCCACTCGCTCTGCTCAACCGCCGCCTGACGTTGCTGAAAATCATCCGGGATCACCAAAGCCACATCAAACTCATTTTGCCGGATGGCTTCGGCGAGCGACTCTACATCGGTTAACTCGGTGTCTACCCGAGTAAAGTTTTTATGGTAAAACAACGCCTCGGCAAACTCGGGAGCTTGCGCTGCATTGACAATGGCGTAGCGGTGTTCAACCTGCATGGCCTTACTGGTGGTACTGGACATCACCAGGCCCATAACGGCAAAAATGACCGGAAAAATCAGAATGGGCAATAAAATCACAAAGATCAGTGTTTTTTTATCGCGCAGTAACTCTTTCAGTTCTTTTAAATACACTTGCCACATCAGGCAGCTCCTTGTGTTTCAGCTAATTGGGCTTGGTTAATCACCGATAAGAAAGCCTGGCGTAAATCGCCCTGCTCAGAGCAAGCTTTGAAATCATCGATGCTGCCAGAGAAGGTACTGACGCCCTGGTCAATCACTACCACCCGATCGCACAAGGTGGCCACTTCATCCAGATGGTGCGTGGAAAAAATCACTGGGGTTTTTAGTGCTTTAAGCGAGTGAATAAAGTCCAGCACGGTTTGGGTGGTCATGATATCCAGGCCGGTGGTCGGTTCATCCAGAATCACCACTTTAGGTGAATGCACCACCGCACGGGCGATAGCGGTTTTTTGCTTCATGCCGGTCGACATATTATCGGCTCGACGATTGGCAAAATCGTGCATGTTCAACAGGGTAAACAGTTCATCGATGCGTTGTTTTAATACCGCTGATTTCATGCCATGCAAGTGGCCAAAATAGGCAATATTTTCCTCGGCCGTCAACTTACCATACAGGCCGGTATCGCTGGATAAAAAGCCTATTTGCTGGCGTGCTTTCAGTGGATGTTTAAGCACATCCACCCCATTGATAAATACCGAGCCAGCATCTGGCTTAAGTGCAGTTGATAACATGCGCAAGGTGGTGGTTTTACCGGCTCCATTCGGCCCCAGCAAGCCCAGCACTTCGCCTTGCTCACAATGAAAGCTGACATCACGCACCGAGTGAAAAGCGCGTTTACTGTAGCGTACATCCTTTTTTTCGCTTTCAGATAACTTGGAGCCTTTGCCGATGGCAAACGACTTTGCCAAATTTTTAATTTCAATCATACATGCTTCCCTATGCTGAATAGACCCTGATTATAAACAGCAAGTCGGCCGTTTCAATGCAGATAAAAGGGAAATTAGATGATTAAATTGTAACAAGATACGTGCTCTTCACTGGCTGACGTTGCGTTTCGGCCGGAAGTAATCGGTATTGTTATAAAACTCAATTTGTTGATTGTCATCGTACCAACCGGGCACGCCTAATAATGGCAACGGTGTTAATTGTTCTGCGGCAAACAAAGCCTTGGGTTGCTGTAAGTGCTGGCAAAGCTGCTCATCTAAATAGTGATATTGCTTGGCTAACGGCCAACTAAAGTACGCATCTGGCATTGGCATAAACCAGCACTTGGCCGTAAGCCCTAAAAATGGCTTGGTAGCCATTTCATAGATGGCATGACCAAACACCACAGGCTGCAGTTGCTGCCACCATGTTGC
Source organism: Alkalimonas sp. (assembly GCA_022565655.1). GTDB lineage: Bacteria > Pseudomonadota > Gammaproteobacteria > Enterobacterales > Alteromonadaceae > Alkalimonas. Next base: position 7,812 of record JAIUMG010000010.1, on the reverse strand, counting down.
CCGCTGCTGCCAGAACGCCTCTTGCCACTGGTGTTGACGCAGTGCGTTTATCGTCGCTGCCTGAGACTCACGATAGGCCACAATAACACCGCACTCATCCAGCAAGGTCAGCTTGTTCCGTAATGGCGTTCTAGGGCTGATACCGAACTGCTGAATATCTTGCATATGCAATTGATTCAGCAGCGCCTTGGTTTTTGGGAATAAACACCAAATTAAGCCGCCAAAAAAATCATGGTAATTTTCCGCCCGCGTTGGGATCTGCTGCGTTGCATAAATATAGGCTTCGTAGTAGCGGCCATCCTGCTCGAGCCGTTCATTGGCAACAAATTCAAAGCTGGTATCGTTTCGCTGGTTATTGAGCCAGGTCGGTGACGGCCAGTCATGGCAACTCGCTGGCTGAAACAACTGCTGCAGATCGCTAAAAATGGGGTTGCTTCGAAACAACTGCGGCTGCCAATCGGCTGGCGGTTGAAATTGGGGTTTTATTCGGCTTGGTTGCATAAGCTCACTGAGTTGTAATCACTACTGAAAGTTTACCATGAAACAAAGCTGCAAAAAGCACTTGCTTTTTATACTGGTCATGGCACATTCAACGGGTACGGATAGCCGTACATACTGCCAAACTAAACTTAATTTTATCTGCAGAGGTTCTATCATGTGTTCGATATTTGGGGTGCTTGACATCAAAACTGATGTTAAAGCGTTGCGCCAGCAGGCGCTACAGTTATCTAAGCTTTTACGTCATCGTGGTCCGGATTGGTCTGGGATCTGGAATGACAATAATGCCATCTTAGCGCACGAGCGTCTGGCGATCGTAGATACTGAAAATGGAGCCCAACCTCTGGTGAATGATCAACGAAATCACATTCTGGCAGTGAATGGTGAGATCTATAATCATAAGCAACTGGAAAAAGAGCTGGCGACACCCTATGGCTTTAAAACCAAGTCGGATTGTGAAGTGATCTTGCCACTGTATCTGGAGCATGGTGCTGATTTTATCGATCGGCTGCATGGTATGTTTGCTTTTGTGCTGTACGATGCCGAGCAACAGCGCTACCTGATTGCTCGTGATCATATCGGCATTATTCCACTGTACTATGGCTACGATGAGCATGGGCAGTTGTTTGTTGCTTCTGAGCTGAAAGCCCTGGTGCCAGTGTGTAAGCAAATTAAAGAGTTTCCACCTGGGCATATTTTCGATAGCCGTGTCGGTGAGCTGCAGCCATATTACAAGCGCGACTGGCATGATTTTGACGCAGTGAAAGACAACGAGGCTGACCCGGTTGCCCTGCGTAAAGCACTGGAAGACAGTGTAAAAAGTCACTTAATGTCAGATGTGCCTTACGGCGTGTTGCTGTCTGGTGGTCTTGATTCGTCGCTGATCTCCGCCATTGCTCAGCAATTTGCCAAACGTCGGGTCGAAGATGATGACCAATCAGAGGCTTGGTGGCCTCGCCTGCACTCCTTTGCCGTTGGCTTGCCTGGCTCGCCCGATCTGGTTGCGGCGCAAAAAGTAGCCGATGCCATTGGTACTGTACATCACTCGGTGCATTTTACCGTGCAAGAAGCGCTGGATGCGCTGCGCGATGTCATTTACTTTCTGGAAACCTACGACGTCACTACCATTCGCGCTTCAACACCGATGTATTTGATGGCTCGTAAAATTAAAGCCATGGGCATCAAGATGGTCTTGTCAGGTGAAGGCTCGGATGAAATCTTCGGTGGCTACCTGTATTTCCATAAGGCGCCGAATGCGAAAGAGTTCCACGAGGAAACCTTACGTAAAATTGACCGTTTGCATATGTTCGATTGCAACCGCGCCAACAAAGCTATGTGTGCTTGGGGCATTGAAGCCCGGGTGCCATTTTTGGATAAAACCTTTATGGATGTCGCCATGCGTCTGAACCCACAAGCGAAAATGTGTGGCAATGGCAAAATGGAAAAGCATATTTTGCGTCAGGCATTTGATGGCTTGCTGCCAGATGAGATCTTGTGGCGCCAGAAAGAGCAGTTTTCCGATGGGGTTGGCTACAGCTGGATTGACAGCTTAAAAGCCCATGCGGAAAATGAAGTAAGCGACCAGCAAATGGCGACGGCTAGCTTCCGCTTCCCGGTGAATACACCGGATAGCAAAGAAGCCTATTATTACCGAGTGATCTTTGAAGAGCATTTCCCACATGCCGGTGCCATTTCTTGCGTACCAGGAGGGAAGTCAGTAGCCTGTTCAACACCAGAAGCATTGGCCTGGGATGCCAAAATGGCCGAAATGACCGATCCATCGGGTCGGGCTGTTCGGGATGTACATACCGAAGCTTACTAAACATGTTAAACAAGCAACAAAGGGCGCTTCATATCGATAAAGCGCCCTTTTTATATAGTGTATAAAGCTAGCTCTCAGAATTGGATGGTTGACTGGATCTAGGGTCTCTTGACCCTAGACAGCGATTGCCCATTGATCTTCAATTTCCTCCAGACGGATCACTTTTGCAGCTTCCTCAGCTTCAGTATCCGCCAGTAGATCAAGAAAATAACTGACTGGATTATTTTTCTCCTGACTTTCCATATACAAAGATCTTAAAGCGGCATCTGTCGTACGGGGAATTTTTGTCTGGCCCTTCTCATAACGCGCAATAGTCTGCTCATCCACACCAAAACGTGTTCCAAGCATTTTCTGAGAAACATTCAGTTCAATACGCAAAAACTTAAACTCTTCGTGCGTAAGTGGTTTTCTGCTCTCGGCAACGGCCTGAGCAATTGTGCTATGAAGACCGTTCATATCATCAATGCTTGTAAATTCTTCACCATCGATTATTTCAACGGTAAAACCATTCTTGAGAAACACATTGGATAAACCGCTTTCCGTGTACTGGTACATACCAACCTCTTTAATCGATCCAGACAGTTACCAGAACTGACAGAGGACTATCATGATGATTCTTGAGCGCAACCACCAATTCAATCACTTTGCCTGCAGCCAACCCTTTCAGGTTAAACTTCCAATCTCCGTTTGCTTCTGGATACGGACCTTCTCTGAAAACTGAGTGCTTACTTTTAAGTAATGTGATTATCTGCCCGGTTGTCACCCCACGCTCAACCATGCGTTCCTTTACGTGCTTGCTCCATCGGATCCTGTGGGTATAATTTTCTGCCAGATCATTCATTACCTTTCTGGCTGCTTCCTCTGTAAGCGGAAACTCGTTAATACCTTTAGGATTGCTCCTATCCATGAAAACCTACCAACCTAGAACCTATCATTATGATAGGCTAAATGTATACTGTCAACCAGAGTTTTAAATTCATCTAATAGCTACTTATCTATTAGATGGGAAACGACTATTAAAAAATGGCTAAAGCGTTGCCAGCAATCGTTGCAGCTCAGACTTTAAACTGTGCTACAGAACGGCCCAATTGATTGGCCAAGCCCAGCAACTCTCGACTACTTCCAGCCACCTGACTTATCGCTGTACTATTTTCTTCGGCAGAGGCACTTAGTTTGCTAATGCCTTCCGCCAGCGTTGCTGACACCGTCGTCTGTTCTTCTGCTGCACTGGCTGTTTGTCCCATCAGCTCTTTCAATGTGGCTAAGCGTTGGTCAATCTCCACAGCCGACTCTTCCATCATGGCCGCATCTTTTGCTGTCTTAGTGGATTCATTGGCACAAACCTCGCTGTGCTTCGCCAGAGCCGCCGATTGCTTTTGAATGCCATGCAATACGGTGGAAATATCTTTAATTGCCTCTTGCACTTTACCCGCAAGCTGACGTACCTCGTCGGAGACCACAGCAAAGCCTCTGCCGTGCTCACCGGCTCTGGCGGCCTCGATAGCGGCGTTCAAAGCCAATAAGTTGGTTTGTTCAGCAATGGTATTGATCACATCCAGGACCTGGCCAACTTTTTCACTGTCATTTTCAAGCGCTTGGACTTGCTGATGAATTTCAGCAAAGCTATCTAACGTTTTTCGAAGGCTACGCTGACTGCTGGTCAGGTTATGCTGTAAATTTTCTGATGAATCCTTGCACGATTGCAGCTCAGTCAAAGATTTGGACGTATTCTGGCCAATCTCTGCAGCGGCATAACTCATTTCCTCGATAGCCGTGGCTAACATATCGGTTTCTTTGGCTTGCAACTGAATACTACCATCAGCCTGAATCATCGCCGCTGAGTTTTGTTCTGCTGTCATTTCCAGCTGCTGCCCTACGCCCATAAGCTGTTGGATCAACTGACGTAAGCTCAGCTGCATTCTAGCTAGCCAACTCATCAGATGTTTATCGCTCTCTTCTTGCTGCAGCGGGGTAGTTAGATCCCCTTGAGCAATCAGGCTGGTCAATTGGCACATGGTATCCGGCTCACCACCCAACGGGTTCAGCACAAAGCGACAGAGTAGCTGCGCAGCGGCAAAAGCCAGCAAGACCGCCAAAACACATAAGCCCAAGCCAAGCCATAACATACGATAAGCAGGGGCCATCACTTCGGCACGATCAATTTCGGCCAATAAGGCCCAACGTACACCAAACACATCCAAGGGCGCGTAAGCGGAAACGACCCAGTTGTCATTGTAGTCCACAACAGCCTGTGTCCCTCTTTGGCCTGAAAGCGCTTGCCGAACGACGTCTGTATCCACACCGTTTTGTTGTACACTGCCAGCAAAGGAAGCTTGTACTGTGCGCTGCACCGGATCAAGGAAGGAGTCAGAACGCATCCGATAGTCACGGCCAACCAGATAGGTTTCTCCGGTTTGCCCCATCCCTTCACGGATCTGCATGACAGAGTTGATTTTATCTATGGATAACTGCACAGCAACCGTCACCATGTCATCTGATAGTTGCAACTGCCTACCAAGAAAAGCGGCAGCGTCATGGTTGGAAGGCGCATAAGGTGAAAAGTCTTCCATCACCACCTGGCGGGGCTGTTGCTGGCTTCGCTGCATTAATCTGGCTAAACCAGAGTCACGGTATGGGCCATGACGCAGGTTACTTTGATAATCAGACTCCCGCTCTACGGTATAAGCGACCGTGCCATCACTTCGAATAATAAAGATGTCATAAAACCCCAGCTGCTTATTCAGTTGCTGAAATAAAGCATGCTGCCGCTCTACCCCGCTGAGCGTATTTGCTGCCTGAACCGATGCAGCGACGACCTCCAGGCCATCAGCAAAATCATTTAGCATGGCCTGGATTTGCTGCTCTTTGATTTCCCGTACAGCCGTCAGGTTCTCCTCAGCTTGCTGGTAGAGTGAACCTTGGGCGAGGTAAGTGATCAAGATGGTCGCAATGATCATCGGGAATAACACAATTGAGATACTAATCCACTTCACTTTGGCTGCAAATGACATTGATCCTCCTTGAGCCCACCAGTAGTGACTCAACAAACTGATTTTCAATGATCATATCTGAGTTTATGATAATTTCATAAACAGTATTATTATATTTTTATGATAAATAGAAGAAACAAATTAACATTTACAGGATGCGTGATTGCATCCTGTAGTGTGGTGGGGAGTGTGTGTGGCAGCCTCGCTCTGGCAGGAGCGCAATCATGCGCCCCCTGCACATTTACTCTGCGGTATGGCGCTTCATCCAATCGAATACTTCGTTGTACCAACGCACCCGGTTTTCCGGCTTTTGGATCCAGTGGTTCTCATCCGGGAAAATCACCAGGCGTGACTCAATGCCTTTACGTTGCAGGTTGGTAAAAGCACCTAACCCTTGCGCATAGGGTACCCGGTAATCTTTCAGGCCATGGATCACCAGCATCGGGGTTTGCCAATTATCGGCATAGGCCGCTGGGTTGAACTTATGGTAATCCGAGCCTTCATCCCAAGGGGTGCCACCTAAATCAAACTCGGGGAAAAACAGTTCTTCGGTACTGCCATAGAAGCTCGGCATGTCGTACAAACCGGCATGGTTCACCAGGCAACGAAAACCATCCGGCCATTTGCCAGCAAACCAGTTCATCATGTAGCCACCGTAAGATGCCCCCAGTGCACAGGCCCGATCGCCATCAATCCAGGGCTGTGCCTGCAGGATGTATTCAAAGCCTTTTTGCAAATCCACTAACGGCTTGCCACCCCAGTCGCGACTGATGGAGTCGGTAAATGCCTGGCCATAACCTGTTGACCCATGAAAATCGACCATCACCACGGCATAGCCCTGTGCCGCCCAGAGCTGGGCATTCCAGCGGTAATGGAACATATTGCCAAAGCTGCCTTGCGGCCCGCCATGCACCAGATACGCCATCGGGTATTTTTTATTGGCATCAAAATCGACTGGACGTACCAAATAGCCATACACCGTCTGATCGTTCCAGCCAGAGAAGCTAAACTGCTCATAGTCGCCAAACTTTAACGTGGCCATTAAATCCGCATTGACTTGCGTTAACTGCTGTAAGCGGCTGCCATCGGTGTTGATCTGGTAAATTTCTGTCGGTTGATCCAAGCGATGGTTGCTAAACAGGATCCGTTCTGAAGTGACATTCAAGTGCCCTGCTGTGCCATTACCGTAGACCTTGCGGACATCACCAAAGCTGGTGTTGATGGCATAAATACTGACCTGGCCGACATCCTGAGTGGTCACGTAAATCGTGCGGTTATCCGGACCGAACACATAAGAGCTGATGGAACGATCCCAATCTGGCGCTAACTCTGTGCGCTGCCCGGTCACCTGATCCAGCAGCATCAAGCGACGCCGATCCGATTCTGCCTGCGGTGTTTTCATCGCTAAGTAAGCCAGAAAGCGGCCATCATTAGAAAATGACGGGTGTGAATCCCAGGCCGGGTTATCCGCCGTCAGATTCTTTTTCTCACCGCCATCAATACTGATTTCAAACAAGTCGTAATTGGTGTGCCAGCTTTCATCCACACCCGGGATTTTGGCACTGAACACCAGATGCTGCTGATCGGGTGTAAAAACCACCTGATCGATGCCGGCAATATCGCTGTTCCATTCCGGGATCAGGTTCTGGGCATCCTGCAGCGGTTTGTCAGCCAACTCGGCCACATACAAATGAGTGCGGTAACCATCGAGCCACCGATCCCAGTGCCGAACCATCAACTGGTCATACACCATGGCGCTATCTTTGCGCTCGCGATCGGCTTCTTTCGCCGCCAAGGTACAGGCAATATCGGCACAGCCTGGCTTGGCCGTCATCGCCAGGGCGATGCGCTCACCATTCGAAGACACACGGTAGCCTTGCACTGGCAGTGGCAAGTTAGTCACTTGCATGGCTTCACCGCCGCTTAACGGCAAATGCCAGACCTGCGTGCTGCCGCTTCGATCGGCCAGAAAGTACAGACTGCTGCTATCACTGCTCCAGCGAACCTGATGCTCACGGCTGCTATTTTGCGTTAAACGTTTTGCCTGGGCTGGCTGGCTTTGCTGCAAATCAAGCAAATACAAGTCATGGCTGGTATCAGCCGGGCTGAAACCACCATTGCGCTGCGCATACACCAGATAACGACCATCCGGTGACACAGTGATATCACTGAGTTGGTTGAATTGACTCAGGTGTTCGACTTGCAATGGCGTTTTGGCATGGGCATCAAAGCCAAGCCCGGCGACCAGTAAAACAGAGAGCGTAATAGAACACAGTTTCATAACATGCTTCCCCTGGTAGTTAAAAAAACCTGCAAGCGCTGCTTGCAGGTTTTGATGGTTTGCTGCGACTTATTGCGCACTTGCCATGTCTTCAATTTTCACTTTCCAGATGGCCGGGCCTTGCTTATGCACATTATTGCCCTGGCTATCCACCGCCACTGTCACTGGCATGTCTTCCACTTCAAACTCATAAATCGCTTCCATCCCCAGATCTTCAAAGG
>JAIUMG010000009.1 GCA_022565655.1 Alkalimonas sp. | reverse complement strand
ATGTGCAGGGCATTCGTCGTCAGCTTGATAGCAATGGCATGGTACTGATGGGGCCTATTGCGGCGTCGGTCACCGGCGAAAGTTTTAACCTGACGGCGGAAGAAATTGCCACGCAGGTGGCGATAAAGTTAAAGGCAGACAAAATGATAGGCTTCAGCGAGGAAGGGGGTATCTTGGCTGAAAATGGCGACATTATCCCCGAATTGCTGCCAAATTCAGCCAGTTTGATATTGAATCGGCTGGAGCAGCAAGAGCAGTGCTGTGCAGCCACCCAGGCGTTTTTGCATGCCGCTATTACCGCCTGCCGGGCTGGTGTACCGCGCTGCCATTTAATCAGTTACAGTGCGGATGGTGCCTTATTGCAGGAGTTGTTCTCACGTGATGGCATTGGCACCCAGATGGTGACTGAGTCGGCTGAGCAATTGCGGTCGGCGACCATTGCTGATATCGGTGGTATTTTGGATCTGATCCGGCCTTTAGAGCAGCAAGGCTTGCTGGTGCGGCGTTCGCGTGAACAGCTGGAGATTGAGATCGATCAGTTTGTGGTGATTGAGCGCGAAGGGCTGGTGATTGGCTGTGCGGCTTTGTACCCGTTTTCTGAGGAGCTGGTTGGTGAGTTTGCCTGTGTGGCGGTGCACCCGGATTACCGCGATGCTGATCGCGGCTCGGTACTGTTGAAGTACATTATTCAGCAAGCAAAAAGCCGTCATTATCATACCCTGTTTGCCCTGACCACTCGCAGCATTCATTGGTTTTTGGAGCATGGCTTTGTGCTGGCCGATGTGGCCGATTTACCAGCGCAAAAACAGCAACTGTATAATTATCAGCGTAAATCCAAGGTGTTGGCGTTGTCACTGGCCTAGCCCTTGCTATCCTTACTAGAGTGAGTGAATAAGGAGGGCTTGATGCGTGTACTGAAATGGTTATTACTGCTTAGTCTGGTACTGGCCTTGATTTTACTTTGGCCTGGCACCGAGATCCCCGCGTCTTATTTCTCTGCCAATCCGGTACAGGCCGTGCCGAAAGTGCGGCAGGGTGACCTGGTGCAGGTGGATGACTTTATCGGTCGCACTGAGCGACCCGCTGATCCTTATGCTTACCCAATCCCATTAGGTGAAGTGGGGCCTTCCACGCCGCTTTTTTCTGGCCCTCAGCAGTATCCGTTTTATTGTGCCTGGCAGCAAATGGGCATTGAGCCTCCGCTGATAGATAACGATGATGGCTATGGCGTCGCCGTGCTGGATGAGCACGGCCAGCTGCAAGGCTACAGCAAAGATTGCCTGCACCCTAGCCGGTTGCTGTGGTACACGCTGAACTCAGCCGGTGAGGTTTCAAGCTATCAGGGAGGCTCTCTGGCCGCTGATGAGCTGCTGCTTCGGGCAGAGCTTGGTACCATTCAGCGCCACTTTTATCTGCTGGTGATGCCGGTGCAACTGGATGAGTTTCCGCAGCGTACAGGCAAAACACAGTGGAACGGTAAGCTGATCTATCAGTTTCATGGCGGTGTCGGCATCGGGTTTCGTCAGGGGGAGTTAAGGATAGAGCGCTTGCTGCGCAACCGTACCGCGCAATTGCGTCAAGGCTATGCGGTGGTGAGCAGCAGTGCCAACCGCACCAGCCATACCTACCACTTTTTGCGGGCTGAGGAAGTGGCCCGGCAGGTCAAACAGCACTTTATCAGTCTCTATGGTGAGCCGGGAATGACCATTGGTATTGGCGGCTCCGGTGGTGGCATCGCGCAGTATTTGCTGGCACAAAATGCCCCCGGCTTGCTGGATGCCGCTATTGCCCAATACAGTTACCCGGATATGCTTAGTCAGGTGCAGTATGCGCTGGACTGCGATTTACTTCATAACTACTACTACTTTACCGCTGAAAATAAAACTTTCTGGCAATCCTGGCGGCACCGGCAATGGGTCGAGGGCCTGAGTACCGTGCCAGACCAGCAAGTGCGTTACCGGCGGGAGATCAGCGCGATTCAGTTGTTGTCAGGGATGAAACCGACGCCCATGGAAGGCGCAACCCAGTGCATCAATGCTTGGTTTGGCCTGTCGTCGATGGTACACAATCCACATCAGGGCCGGTTACGACCTTTTGTCAGCGACGCGGTGCTCAAGAGTACTCATTGGAGTTATTGGGAGGATTTGGTTGACTTGTACGGCCGCGATGAGCATGGCTTTGCGCATAGCCTGTGGGACAACACCGGGGTGCAATACGGCTTGCAGGCGCTGCGGGATGGCAAGCTCAGCCCAGAGCAATTTATTGAGTTGAATGCCCGTATTGGCAGCTGGTTACCAGCCCATCAGATGCAGCCGGAGCAAGCCCGCTTTTTGCCGTTCTGGGATACGCCGATTTGGCTGAGTGCCTTTGGCCGGCACAATATGGCGCCGCTTGCTGCGACAGAGGCTGGTATCAAGGTTGCGAGCCGCTACCGTGCCAACCGCGAGGCGATGGAGCGCGCCTATCGTTATGGCCAGCTATTTATTGGCAAATTGAGCATTCCCGTGCTGGATTTGCGGCATTATCTGGACCCGGTGCTCGACATGCATCATTTGCAGCCATCTTTTATGGCTCGGGAGCGCTTAGCCATGCATGGCAATGACCACTGGCAGCGCATCTGGGTCAGCCATCCGGATTATACGCCTGAGCAACAGGCTTTCGATGCTGTGGTGGCTTGGCTGCGTGAAGGTCAGGCCCCTGATAGCGCAGCGGATCGTTGTTTTGCTGCCAATGGCCAGGTGATTGCACAAGGTGACGATGTTTGGCAGCAAGGCGGCGTTTGCCAGCAGACTTACCCTGTTCTTAGTAACAGCCGGGAGCAGGCCGGAGCACCCAGCCACGGTTTGTTGCTGCAGTGTGCTTTAAAACCGGTTGAACAGGCGCTGGCGCAGGGCGAGTATGGTCAGGTAGACATGACACCCTGGTTGCATCAGCTTCAACAAATATTCCCCGATGGCGTTTGCGATTATCAGCAGTCGGATCTGGCTTATCCAGCTGACTGGGCGGCGGCCTCTGAGGCCGACAGCAACACCAGATCATCGCGGTGGACCACTTCCTCTCGGCCACAGTAGCCCAGCTGCGCAGTGATCTGCTGGCTGTGCAGGCCTTTGATCTGGTGCAGCTCACTGGCATGAAACTGGCTGGTGCCCTTAGCCACCGGCTGGCCATGCTGATCGCACAGTAACACGGCATCGCCTTTTTCAAATTGCCCTTGCACGGCGGTGATGCCTTTGGCCAGCAAGGAGGCCCCCTGATGTTGTAACGCTGTCACTGCACCGGCATCCAGCCGCAAGGTGCCTTGCGCTTTTAAGCTGTGCAGTAGCCAGTGTTTTTTCGCACTGATCCGTTCCTGCTGCCGGTGAAACAAGGTCCCGGCGGCTTTGCCTTGCAATAGTGCTTCAAACACCGCCGGCTTCTGGCCATTGACGATCAGGGTATCAATGCCTTGCTGGCTGGCTTTTTGCGCCGCTTGCAGTTTGGTCACCATGCCACCGGTACCGACGCTATGGTGGCTGCCACCGGCCATGGCAAAAATCTCCGGGCTGATGCAGTCCACTTCAGCGATAAAGCGAGCTGCTGGGTTGCTGCGTGGGTTGGCACTGAACAGGCCATCAATATCTGAGCAGATGATCAACACATTGGCATCGACTGCTGTTGCCACCAGCGCTGCCAGGTTGTCATTATCGCCCAGCTTTAGTTCAGCCGTTGCCACCGAATCATTTTCATTGATGATGGGCAGCACCTGGTGGCTGAGCAGGGTACGCAGCGTATTTTCAATATTCAGATAACGACGGCGATTGTGAAAATCATCGTGAGTGAGCAGCAACTGGCCACAGTGGCAATCGAGCAGACTTTGCCAACGTTGCATCATCTGGTACTGACCCACCGAGGCCATCGCCTGCTTGATATGCACCGGCACCGGCTGATGCGAAAAGGCAATGGCACTGCGGCCGGCTGCAACACTGCCGGAAGATACCAGAATAACCTCGATGCCACGCTGGCGACACTCACTGATAAAGCGGGCAATGGCCAGCAAATAACGGGTAGAACAGCCTTTGTTTTCCGGGGCGATCAGCGCGCTGCCGACTTTGATCACGATACGCCGCCATTGTTGACCTAGCATGGTTGGGTGCTCAACGAGGATGGATGCAGCTGATTATAATTTTAGATGGCCATATGTCTATCAATTTATTTGTCGGCATCTGATAAAAAACAGTTCAGCCATGATTCAGCTTGTGGGATTATGCTGTACGAATAGAGCCGTCAGGAGTTTTTTATATGCAAAAAAAATTGATGATCATTGGTGTGTTAGCGAGCAGCATGACCTTGGGTGGTGTCGTCGGTTGTGCCAGTACCGATAATCAAAATACCACTCGTGGTGCAGCCATAGGCGCGGTGGCAGGGGCGATTGCCGGTAAGGCAACGGCGAACCGCAGCAACAAGCGCATGGTGATAGGTGCGGCTGTAGGTGCCTTGGCTGGTGCTGCCGTGGGTAGCTACATGGACAACCAGGAAAAAGAGCTGCGGGAAGAATTAAGCGGTACCGGTGTCAAGGTGCACCGGGAAGGCGATAATCTGCGCCTTGAGATCCCATCGCAGCTGACTTTTGAAATTAACCGTGCCGATATCCGGCCAAACCTCTATCCGGTATTGAATGATATTGCCCGGGTGCTGGGGAATTACGACAAAACTTTGCTGGTGATTTCCGGCCACACTGACGATACCGGCCCTTACGATTACAACATGCGTTTGTCTGTGCAGCGTGCCGATAGTGTCAGCAGTTATCTGGCTGCTCAGGGGATCTTACCTGTACGCCTAGAAACTCAAGGCTTTGGCCCGACTTACCCGATGGTGCCGAATACTTCAGAAGCCAACCGGGCATTGAACCGCCGGGTGGAAATTCATATCGAGCCGATCACTGAAAGCTGATCGATTCGAAACCACAAAAAAACCTGCCGTGGCAGGTTTTTTTGTGGGAGTACGTTTTATGCTTCGAACTTGGTGTAATGGCAGGCTAGCTGCTTGCAGCTTCTGAGTATCGTCCAGAATAAATGGGCATTACTTCTGGCTTGCAAAGGCCTTCTGCACAAAGTTTGGCAGTGCCATGGCCGCTTTGTGGATCTCGACATTGTAGTAGTCGGCATCCAACTGCGCAGTAGCTGCGTCGGCTTCACGGAAGCCACTAAAGCTTTCCTCTTTGCGAGCCAGGGTGCAGGTCCACCAACCGGATGGGTAAATCATTTGCGGGAAATTCAGCGTTTGCAGTGCTGCAAAGCCAGCATCCAGCATGGCCTGGCGCATATCGGTTAGAAGCTGCAAATGGATCAGCGGCGACTCACTTTGTTGCACCAGAATACCGCCCGGGCGTAGTGCATTCAGGCAGCTTTGGTAAAAGGCACGGTTAAACAGGCCTTCACCCGGGCCCACCGGATCGGTCGAGTCGACAATGACCACATCAATCGACTCCGCTTGGGCTTCCCGCATAAATTTAATGCCATCATCAAACCGGATGTGTGCGCGCGGGTCGTTATTGGAGGCGCACAGTTCCGGAAAATACTTCTCGGCCATACGAGTCACCTGCTCGTCGATATCGATTTGATGCACAGACTCGACGCCTGGGTGTTTCAACACTTCACGCAGCGTACCGCAATCGCCACCGCCGATGATCACGACATTTTTTGGGTTGGGGTGGGTAAACAACGCCGGGTGACTCATCATTTCGTGGTAGAGAAAGTTTTCCCGGCTACTGACCATGGTGCAACCATCGATCACCATCAGTTTGCCAAAGTGGGTGGTATCAAAAATTTCAATATGCTGGAACGGCGACTGCACTTCATCCAGTTTTTCGGTAATGGCCAGGCCAAATACACTGCCACTTGCCTCAAAGATTTCGGTAAACCATTTTTTTTCATCCAGACCAGACATCGTCGCCCCTTAATATCGCCGGTTATTTCAGTTCAAGCGTTATTTTGCCTGTATCGCTAGCGACAAACAAATATTTGATCGCAATTTGCTGCAACTGAGTAGGATCCGTCTTAAAATAGAACTAATCACGCGAATTCTGTTGCCTGTCACAGCATTCGCTTTATTTTTTGCGATTGATTGAGGATCCACCATGATTGATTGGGGTATCGAAAAAGCACGTTCTATCTACAATGTCGCGGTCTGGAGTGAAGGGTATTTTGATGTGAACCACAAGGGCGAACTGGTAGCTTACCCGGATCAGGACCACAGCAAGGCCGGTGTGCATTTCCCGGAATTGGTGCAGCGCTTTAAAGAAGATGGGCTGACTCTGCCGGTGCTGGTGCGCTTTACCGATATTTTGCAGCATCGCATCGATAGCCTGATCAAGTCGTTTACACAAGCCAAAGCCGAAAAAGAGTATCAAGGCAAGTACACGGCGGTCTACCCGATTAAAGTGAATCAGCAATACTCGGTAGTGAAAAAGTTGCTGAGTCACGACAGTGGCACCGTTGGGCTGGAAGCGGGCAGTAAGCCCGAGTTGATGGCTATTTTAGGCGTATCAGATAAACCGCTCAGCATTGTCTGCAATGGCTACAAAGACAGCGAGTTTTTACGCTTGGCGACCATTGGGCAGATGATGGGCCATAAGGTCTATATCGTGGTCGAAAAACTGTCCGAACTGAAAACACTGCTGCGTGAAATCGATCAGCTCGGTGCTGCCCCTTACATAGGTATCCGTATCAAGCTGAACTCAGTTGGTAAAGGCAAGTGGCAGAATACCGGTGGTGAAAAAGGCAAGTTCGGTTTAACGGCTACTCAGGTATTGCAAGCCATTGAGGTACTTAAAGAAGCTGGCAAACTCGATTTGCTGCAGCTGGTGCACTTTCATATTGGCTCGCAAATTGCCAATATCCGCGATATTCACAATGCCATTCGTGAGTGCGCCCGCCACTATGCTGAGTTACGCATTTTAGGGGTACCGATTGATACTGTTGATGTGGGCGGTGGCTTAGGGGTCGATTACGAAGGCTCACGCTCGCGCTCGACCTGCTCGATGAACTACACCATGAATGAGTATGCCCGTAATGTAGTCAATGGTTTAAAAGAGGTCTGTGACGAATACGATTTACCGCACCCGAATATTATTTCTGAATCGGGTCGTGCCATGACCGCGCACCATGCGGTGCTGGTGACCGATGCCATTGATATTGAACGGGCGCCAGGTCTTAAATATCTGCCGGAGCCAGGTGATGATGCACCTTCTGTGGTACTGGGGCTGTGGGACGCCTACAAAAACGTAACGCCACGCACCGCGGTCGAGGCTTACCATGATGCTGTGCATTACTTTAGTGATGCGCATACCCAGTATGTGCATGGCTTGCTGAATTTGCAGGATTGGTCGTTGCTGGAGCAGATTTACTTCGCCACCATTAACAAGGTGCGTGATAATCTGGATTTAAGTTCGCGCTCTCACCGTGCGATTCACGACGAACTGAATGAAAAGCTGGCCGATAAGCTATTCGTCAACTTCTCACTGTTCCAGTCGATGCCGGATGCCTGGGGGATTGACCAGCTGTTCCCGGTGATGCCACTGGAGCGGATGCACGAGCCGCTGGATCATCGCTGCATCATTCAAGACATCACCTGCGATTCTGATGGCATGCTAAAAAGCTATGCCGATGGCAATGGTATTGAGACCAGCTTGCCGATGCCAGTGTACAAAGAAGATGAACAGTACCTGCTAGGCATGTTTATGGTGGGCGCGTATCAGGAAATTCTTGGCGACTTGCACAACCTGTTTGGCGATACCGATTCGGTGCATGTCGAGCTCACCGAAGACGGTGGTTATCAGCTGACCAATGCCATTAAAGGCGATACCGTAGCCGATGTACTGCGCTATGTGCACTTTGATGCAGCGAAACTGATTCAGTCTTACACCACACAGTTGGAGCGTTTGGACATGACCACTGAGCGCCGCGATGAGTTACTGGAGGAGCTGAAAGCTGGTGTTAATGGATACACCTATTTTGAAGATTAAGTCCTCGATTTAGAGGCCGGTTTGCTTTTGCAAGCCGGCCTCTGAGGTTCTACTCACGGCCCGATGAAATATAAATACGTCGACTGGTGTTTTGTTTAAGCTCTTCTGCATTAAATCTTATAGGGCGCCATTGCAGTTCACTGTACATTTTAGTTTGGTCGTCAAAATAACTTGACTCAGGGTCGTGGGATTGGCTGTAGCTAAGCAACATTTTTGCCTCCGGGCCCGCATCGGTATACTGCAAGGCCATCACAAAACTACTGCCATAATTAATACGATAGGCTGCTGTTTCAGTGGAGTTACCTTTTTCATCCAGCAGGGTTAATGGTGAGCCTGACAATTCCCGACCTGTGTCAATAATGGCGAAGCGGGATGAGCTTCTTGATGGGTGCTTGGTTTCTGACATATTAAACACCCCTTCAAAAGAGTTGGCTCCGCTGATAGGAATTGCTTGGTGTCCTGTGGCTTTGATGACGTACTGCAGATCGCCTAGAGGCGCATCGAATGCGACATGATGCGATTGTAAGCGCAAGCTGGCTCTGGCTAAAGCAAGCAGCATGGTATCGTCTGCTACTGCTGGGTCAGAGCTTAAACCAGCAGGAGTATGTGCAGGTCGTTTTGCATCAAAGGGGATCGCAAAGAGTGCATCATCCAGCTCTCGATGGCTTGGGACTTTAAACTCCGCTAAAAACTCCCGAAAAACCTGAGCGCCCCGGCTGGTCAACTGATAATACCCATCCCATTGCGATAATGCCTGACAGGCGAGTGTCAAATCAATATCCTCTCCATCCAGGGATACAATGGGGTTGGCAAAGCAACGCTCGACAAGATCCCTTAGCAGATCATGGGCAAGCAGGGAGCCATTGTGATTGAATACGTTTTGCAGTTGCTGCAGAGTAAATAACTTTGAATTCGAGATACCAAAGCGTTTTGGCTCGCTTATGAGTTGAGCATTGTAACGGGTTCGTGCACTGCGGATGCTTTGCTCGGGACCAAAGGCAATACTGTACCCTTCCAGAGGCGCCTGTAAATTCGTCAGCCAGTGGCTGGAGTTCGCGTTAAATACATAGTCTTGCCGTGTTTGTTGTGGTGCCTTGTGGAATGGCACTAGTCCGGGAGCACCCGCATCGCCGCTATCGACCCATTCAAAACGTGGATCGTGACCGGGTAGCAGTATACTGCCAGCTCCATCCAACCAAAGTTGACTTAAGGCAGGTTGTTGCAAGGCTTGTCGCCAGTAATGCTCTGCATACTCTGAAAGTTGAGGCACTTGGCTACCATCGAGATAGGATGTGGATCCATCACGGCTAATCATCAGGGTATTCACCCAAGGTAATCCCTGGTGGTCATGAAAGGCTTGAAAAAACTCATCTGTTGAGCTTGCTTTTGCCATATCGACCCATTGTTGCAGCATGCGACTATTGCCTTGATTCGCATCACGAAAAGTAATCGCCGTTTGTTGGTTCCAGCCGAGCGATGGATCGATGTTGGCAAGGTTCAACATCGGGCCATAATGGCTGCGATACAGTGTTCTGTCGACTTGTCTGAGGCTGCCATCTTGTTGCTTAACCATTACCGTGACACTGATCGGTTCAATAGCCTTATAGATTGGTTGGCCAGTTTCGTCTTCGCCATAGTGATAACGCATTGGGTTGTCTGGATCCAACTTCAATTGGTAGAAAGTGAAGCGTTTTGATTGCGATACAGTATGGGTCCAGCCAAGGTCTTGATTAAATCCAATCAAGACGGCTGGCATACCTATCATACTTACCCCGGCGACATGAAGCTCTCCGGGTATGGTGAGATGCTGCTCGAAGAAGCGAAGTTCACCATCCCATGGGAAATGAGGGTTTGCCAGCAGCATGCTATGAGCACCTTGGCTTCGTTCGTGCCCCAGCCCCCAGCCATTGCTGCCTATACCTTCAGAAGTGAGTGTGTAAGAGGCATTCATTTGCCAGTTTTGAGTATTGGCTAGTTTAGGATCTGGGGGGGCCGCGGTTGCTATCGAAGGCAATAATCTTCGGGTGCTCGCTAGCCCAGCCAGCTCCAGATGATATGCCAGCAGGTTTTCAGCCGATAATGGCTTTACCCAATCAGCTCCGCGGCAAGGGCTTGGGTATTTATCAGGGCTACTGAATTGCCCAAGGATTTTGTTGTAACCAGCGACATACCCTTCAATGAGTTGCTGCGCATGCTTAGGTAATGAAGGGTACAATGCAGTGGCTTGAGCAGGATAATCCAGCATTTTATAGGCTGCATCAGACCATAAATTGCTAGCATAGTCGGGGGTTCCTTCTCCGAAATGCTGCGATAACTGACCATTCAGCTTTAAAACCTGCTCTGCCAGGGTACAGATGTTTTCCTCAGTTTGAGCATAACCAATACCAAAACCGAGGCTGCCATAATCGGCTGCCTCAATGTGGGGAACGCCATGCTCTGTATAGCGAATACTGGCTTGATAATCTGGATGAACTGCTTGTTCGGCACAGCCGAGAAGCATTGTGCAGCCAAGGATTGGTAAGATAAACTTCACTATCATGGTATCGCCTTGTTTCATGATTAAAAATTGTATACCAGTTCAAGACCAAAGGTACGAGGCTCTTGATAATTGGCGGTAATGGTGCCAAAAAAATCACGGCTGCTATGAATTGCCTTGGAAGAGTTGGTCAGGTTACGAGCCCAAAGGTAGGCTTCCCAGCCGCTATGAGTGAGCAAACCAGCCCGGACATTGAGCATAGTATTTTCTTCAATATAACCGTAAGCCACCGTGGTACCATCGAGCAAGGTATGCGTTCGTTGGTTGGTGACGGTGGTGTAATAGCTTCCTTTGTGAGTGATGTCGGCTCGAAGTAGCAGATCTGTATTCCAGCGGTTGAGCTCGGTGACATATTGGCCACTTAAGGAAGCATTTCGCTTTGGTGCATCCGGCAGTTGGTTGCCTGCAGCATTCATGTTACCGGCCAATGCATTGGGGAAGTCATCAAAGGTCGCATCTAATAAGCCCAGGCTAGCCTGAATTTGTAGCGAGCTGATCGGGCGGTAGGTGATCTCCAGTTCCATCCCTTGCGACGTCACCTCAGAGGCATTTCGAATACTAAAGGAGGTTCCGCCATTTGGCAGCTCCATCAGTTGATTGACTTGATAGTCACTGAAGTTAGCACGAAACAACGCGAAGTTTGCTATCAAGCGATGCTGTAAGAATGCACCTTTTAACCCTAGTTCAATACTACCAACACGTTCTTTGTCAAACTCAAGGCTAGCTTCCAAATCGGCATTGGTTACATAATCAAGGTTATAGCCACCACTCTTGAAGGCCGTCGAATACTTAAGGTAGCTATTAATGTGAGAACTTAATTGGGCATTCAAGCTAACTGAGTAAGAGAGATCTTGATCGGAGCGTTTTTGATTTAATGGAACCTCGGTAAAGCCGATGCCAAAAATGCCAGATGCTCTTCCATCCAGCAGCCAGTCGACCTCTTTTGTTTCATCAGTAAAGCGAAGGCCGACTGCTAAGTTCATGCGATCACTAAGTTGGTATGCGCTATTGGCAAACAGGGCATAGCTGGTGGTTTTAACTTCGCCAAAGTTGGTCACTACGGAGCCCGGTTGATTACCAAACATAGCGGAAACGGGACCGTTAATGCCATCGCGGACCGAGTCAGCGTCCTGGCGATAAAGGTACAGGCCAACGATATAGTTGAACTGCTCATGTTCAGGTGAAATGAACTGAAACTCCTGTGACCATTGTCGATAGTGATCGGCATAGACAATACTGAAAATATCCAAGGTCGAGTAGTCGCTGTCATTGCGGTATTCACTGTCCGAATCCCGATAAGCTGAAATAGATTTTACAGCATAACCCTCACCGAATTGGTAGCTTAATTCAAGGTGAGCACCAAATAAATCACGCTCTTCATAAGTATCTGTGGTTGTAGCTACCTGAAACTTCTCAGGGGCTTCGGTATTAAGCGCCGTTCCAAACGGATCGGTCAGCGCTTCTCCTAAAAATGATAAACGATGAGAGCGTAAGCCATCGACACTCATGTACAACTCTAGATCATTCGATAACTCAGATAAAAACTGCACGCGAAATGCTGTAGAGTCTCTTTCGTTAAGCTTGCTGCCGGTTGTTAGGTTATCAATATAACCATCTCTGGTGCTACGATTGGCCGAGACTTTGACTGCAGAGTCAGCGGATAGTGGAATATTGACCCGACCTTGTACTTCTCGTGCATTCATATTGCCTATCATGACACTGGCTTTGCCTTCAAAAAAGTCAATCGGGCGGGCAGAAATCATGTTGACAGCACCGGCCACGGTATTCTTGCCAAATAAGGTCCCCTGCGGCCCTCGAAGAACTTCAACCCGCTCTAAGTCATATAATGCTTGATTCAACGCCGGTGATTGACCAAGGTAAACACCATCCAGATAGACACCCACTCGAGTATCAAAACCAACATTACGACTGTTCGCACCCACACCACGAATGGTTACCTGAGAGCCAAAATCAGTGCCTCGCGAAAACTCCATATTGGGAATGAAGTCAGAAATTTCACGAAGCTGCTGAATGCCTGTTTGTTGAATGTTATCGGCACTAAAAGAAGACAATGCAATGGGCACTTCACTCAAATCCTGGGCGCGTCGTTGCGAGGTGACAGTGATCACCTCGTAGTTAAACTCAGAACCTTGTTCGGTAAGTTCAGCATCAGCCAGCGTGTCAGTAGCGCCGGCGGCGCTCCAGTTGGCGGCCAACAAGCTAAACAAAATGGATAAACGGAATAAGCCGGTTTGAGCTGATAAGTGTTTTTTTGCCATTGTAAAATGCCTCTTTTTAACCATGTGTTTTTGTATAATTTCGGGTTAATTGTGCGTCAGATGGTTTTCTGAACAATGACCATAAATAGTCTGTAGCCATACGTCTTCCGGATTTGCAAAATCAGATAAAGTTTTTGCTAGCAGATAATATGATTTTGCAAATCTGCATAGCCTAAGCGTTGTAAGTGTTTGATTTTTTATTGTTAATTGGCATGGTGCAGTGAGGGGAACTGGACTGTTTTTTTATTTAATCATCCCCCTTGTTGCAGGTAGTAATGGTTTCTGGTACTAGTTATTGCTCCGAAGGTTGTATTCGCTGGGTACTATTTTTAACCCAGAGGACCGTATTGCAGGAACCAAATGAGCACTTTGACCGGTTTATTGACATCAGAAATACACCTTCATGTCTATTCTTTGTTGGTGTTACTATGTACTGCATTTTTGTTGGGCCTTTTATTTCTTATATGGCAAAGTAATGCAAATCACTCTATTTCAAAACGTATTTTAGCTTTGATGTTGGCCAGTATTGCGTTAATGGCGCTGAGTTTTGTGTTGCGACGTGAGTTAGGGCCTGCAGCGGACTGGAGTTATCTCCTGACATCGGTGCAGATGGCGTATGGCCCTCTGTTTTATTTTTACACGCGCACGCTAACAGAAAGTAACTTTGTTTGGTTGCGTCGATACTGGTGGCACTTTCTGCCCCTTCCGGTCTCTGTCATGCTTTGGTGGTTACAATGGCCATTTCCGACTGCTTATGGTCAGTATTTGCCCTGCCTTCTGGAAGCCAGCTGTAGTCTGGCTTATATGAATCGCTTACCACATATTATTATGACCTGGATATCTTTAGTGTGCTATGCGGTACTGGTGCTTCGTTTACTGACCCCTTATGAGGAAAAAATAAAATCGTCCCACTCGGCGATAGAAGATATCAACTTACGTTGGGTCAAAGCATTAAGCTGGACGTTGCTGATATTAACTACCTTGGCAATCATATTTGAGCTAGGGCGACATCTTGGTTTGAAAAGTATGGTGACCGGTGGTCATATGCAGGCACTAGCGCTGTTTCTTGTCAGCTTTCTTTTGGTACGTTATGGCATGCAGCAGATGGAGATTAAGCATGAAGAATCGAGCTTGCAAGTCGAACCAACAGAAGAAACCGTAGCACTGAAAGACAAGCAGGTGTACAAAGGGAAAAAATATCAAACCAGCAGCCTTTCGGTGCAGCAAGCGGCTAATGTGTGGGAGAAGCTGCAGCAATTGATGGCAACGGAAATGCCCTACCGGCAACAAGGGCTTAAAGTGCTTGATTTAGCTAAGATGTTGCATGTTTCGGTTAATCATTTATCAGAGACCATCAACGGCTATGCTCAGCTGTCGTTTTACGATTTTATCAATCAGCATCGAGTTGATGAAGCTGCTCGGCTGCTGCTTGACCCTAGGGCAGGTCACTTATCCGTAACAGATATAGGGTTTCAGGCTGGTTTTAATTCAAACTCTACCTTTTTTAGCCATTTTAAAAAATCCTTTGGCCAAACACCCAAGCAATATCGCCAGAAAAATATGACGAATACATCCTAGGTTGTGTTGTGAGAGGTTGAGCAATTATAATCCAGCAATGCTCTACTGATCAGAGCAGTGCATTCTGCTTGAGACAGTTTTAACCGAAGGTGAATCATGTTGTATTTTTTACCCAAGCCAGTACGGGGTGTACTGGCTTTATTGTGTTATACCATCAATACGCTATTCTGGTTTGTACCGGTGATGCTGCTGGCTATCTTGAAGTTGCCGCCGGTTAAATCGTGGCAGGGCTTCATAAATCGCCTGCTAGATGGCTGTGCCGTTGCCTGGATCAGCACCAATAATTTCACTACCTGGCTGTTTACCCGCATTCAGTGGCGGGTGACTGGGCTGGAGCAGCTGGCGCGCAAAGACTGGTATTTACTGCTGGCCAATCATCAGTCCTGGGCTGATATTCTGGTGTTGCAAAATTTGTTTAATCGCCGCATTCCGTTTATTAAATTTTTCCTGAAAAAAGAGCTGTTGTACGTGCCCTTTCTAGGGCTGGCCTGGTGGGCGCTCGATTTTCCTTTTATGAAGCGCTACAGCAAAGCCGTGCTGCAAAAAAAACCGCACCTGCAAGGCAAGGATATTGAAACGACCCGCAAAGCCTGTGAAAAATTCCGTTATAAACCGGTCACTGTGATGAATTTTGTCGAAGGCACCCGCCTGACCGCCGAGAAACACGACCAACAAGCATCGCCCTATCGGCATCTGCTGATGCCAAAAGCCGGTGGCGTTGCCTTTGTGTTAGGAGCGATGGGCCAGCAACTGCAGCATATTCTGGATGTGACCATTCATTACCCGGAACGGATCCCCAGCTTCTGGGATTATATTTCCGGTGGGGTTCGTGCTATACATGTGCAGGTTCGGGTATTGCCAATCACCAATGAACTGCTGGGCGATTATCAGGATCCTGCCTTTCGGGCTTCATTTCAGCAGTGGGTGAATGCACTCTGGCAGGAAAAAGATCAACAGTTGGAGCAGATGAAGTCGCAACAGGAGCCGGATTGATGTCGACGTTACCCCCCTGGGTGCTGGTGCCCATCAGTTTTAGTTTGTTTGTGCTGAACCTGGTGTTTTGGGGGCTACTGGTGACTTTACTGAGCCTGATCCGTTTGCTGCTGCCCTTTCATTTTATCCGTCGGTTTTGTCATGTTGCCGTGCATGGTTGCTATAGCGGCTGGATCGCCATTAATGCCTTTATTATTCGCACGGTCAATAATCTGGAATGGCAAGAGCAGTTGCCAGCCGATGGCCTTAGCAAGCAGCAGTGGTACTTGTTAATTGCCAATCACCAAAGCTGGTTGGATGTGGTGTTGTTGGCGCAATTTACCTATGGCCGCATGCCGTTGCCGAAATTTTTCCTAAAGCAGGAACTAAAGTGGGTGCCTTTCGTTGGTTTGGGAGCCTGGGCCTTGGGGATGCCCTTTATGCGTCGGTACAGCAAAGCCCAGCAAGCTGCCAACCCTCAATTGAAAGGCCATGATATTGAAAGTACTCGCCGTAGCTGTGAAGTATTTCGTCACCAACCGACCACCATTATTAACTTTGTTGAAGGCACTCGCTTTAGTCGAAAAAAACAGCAGCTAAAGCAGAGTCCGTTCCAATATCTATTACCCCCGAAGGCCGGTGGCATCGCCTTTACCCTGGCCAGTATGGGCGAGCAATTTGATGCCATTTTGGATGTTACTATTCTGTACCCGGATAACCCTAAACACATTGTGCTGGCGATGTTAGCTGGGAAATTAAAACGGGTGGTGTTTCAGGTCGAGCGTTTGCCGGTGAGTCAGCAGTTGATAGGTGATTACTTTCACGATGATGCCTATCGCCAGCAGTTTCAACACTGGCTGAATCAGCGTTGGCAGCATAAAGACACACAAATTGCTGCTTTTCACCAGGCGCAGCAGCAAGCACAGAGTGCGGCGGAGCACCAATCGACAGCGAACCGTTGATGCTTTTTTAGCGCTTACTTGCACGGATCATCAGGTTGCGCGGGGTCAATGAGGCATCACAGAAGGTGCCCAATTCGACCTGATAGCCATGCTGCTGTAAAAATAGCGCCCGATCATGCAGCAACCATAGTTCAAGTGGTCGCTGAAACAAATGCCGTACCAACTCAATGCGCCGAACCAGCCGTGCATGGTGCCGCCCTCGCTCAAGGTAGGCATCGCAATCCAGAGTCGCTGGCAGTGTCAGTTGATGTTCTGCTGCGGCCCAGCGGGCAAAATCGATAAAGTCTCCACTGAATATTTGTTTGGCCACTGAGTTGAGCGGCTGGTAATGCGGCTGGCCGGTGATGTCTGCTCGCAACGCCTGAAATGCCAGGCGCCACTCCACTTCAATGGCGCGTAGCCGGGCAATGCGAGCCCCGGCCGTCACCTGCCCCTGCACGGCAAGTTTCAGGTCGTGTAGCGATAGCGTTAAACTCATCTGCTGGCCATGTTGACTGATCGGCTGATAATGATGGTGCGGGATCAGATGATAACAGCAAGGAACCAGCTGCAGCTGCTGACAACCCTGTTGTGTGGCTGATCGTAGAAGTTGCAGGTGCAGCTCGCCGCAGGCGTGTAATGCCAGTACCAGCTGCTTCGGCTTAAGCGCCTGCAAGCCTTGTTCAGATAAGGCATCGGCATGGATAAATTGCTGTGGTAACTGATGGTGATCGGCCAGTTGCTGGCCTTGCTGGCAAAGTGCCAGTTGCCACTCTAAGCTTTGCACCTGGCGCTGCTGACTGAACGCCAGCATCCGGCCCAGATGGCCTTTGCCAGCGCACCACTCCAACACCGGTAGCTCAGAGTCACTGACCCGTTGGCAAAACTGACTGATCTGACCGACTTTACGCCCCGGAATGCCATTTTGTAACCAGAACGGCAGCTCAGGCTGCTCATGAAAGGCGGACAACAGCGGCAGTGCTGGCAAGTTGGCGAGTTCAGGAAAAAAATCGATCAACCATGCCTGGCGTGTTTCAGGGTCACGATCCAGCTCCGCCAGCGATTGATCGGTCAGACTGAACACGCGTTGCTGCAATCTAGGGTTGGCCCAGGGCCACTTTTGCTGCGCAAAAGGCATCAACTGCCAATAGTCTCGATAGCGTTGCAACAGTTGGTGCAACTGCTGAAAATCAGACTGAAGGGGCATGGGTGAACTCCAATTGCAGCATCAGGTGGCTTTGCCTAGGGTAAAAACTGCATTATAGTGGTTTTAGCTGTTGGCAAACAGTCTGCTGTTGTCATGGCAACGCAGGCAGAGCAAGGGTAACGAATGACGACACTACAACGAATTATGCATGTGGAAGATGATCCATCCATTCAGCAAGTCACCAAGATTGCCCTGGAAGCGGTTGGTGGATTCCAGGTCCTCACTTGCCCCAGTGGTGCTGATGCACTGGAGCAGTTCAGCCAGTTTCAGCCCCAGCTATTATTGATGGATGTGATGATGCCTGAGATGGATGGCCCGGAAACCTTACGTCAATTGCAACAGCATCATGATTTAAGCACCGTACCGGTGATCTTTATGACGGCTAAAGTGCAAAGTAATGAAGTGCAGTCATACAAAGAGCAGGGAGCCGCCGATGTGGTGGTGAAGCCGTTTGATCCCATGACGTTATCTCAGCAAATTGAAGCCATTTGGCAGCGGGCCATTGCTGTTGAATAAGCCCGCTCAATCCGGCTCTATTTCCTGACTAATACAACAAACTATACAACTTGCGCCGGTAGCTGCTGGCGGTGGCATCGCCCTGCGGCATCGCCGCCAGGATATCCAGATACAACTTGCGGCTTTCTGAAAACGCCAAGTCTTTTTGCAAGATACTGTACAACAACTCCAATGCCTCGGCTGAGCGCTTGACTTGCTGATACTGCACGGCCAACTGCTCTTTCAGGTTCATGTTATCCGGCTCTGCTGCCAAAGCAGCTTCGAGCGCCTGGATCTCTGGGGTATCCGCAGCCTCTTTGGCCAGTTTTAGCTTGGCTTGTACCGCTTTGAAATCTGCATTTTGATCTTCCAACAGGATCGTTGCCAATAGTTCTTCCGCTTGCTCTAGCTGGCCCAGCTCGACCGCACAATCAGCCAATGATAGCTTGATGTCTGGCCGTTTTGGTGCCAGTTGCAAGGCTTGGCTTAGCAGAGGAAAGGCTTCACTGTAGCTTTGGTTGGCAAGAAAAGCGTGTGCTTGTTGCAGCAGCTCGTCTTCCGGTTTTGGCAAGAAGCCGGCTAGTTTTTCATCCAGCCCGGCTGCATCCATTGGGCCGGCAAAGCCATCCGCGGGCTGGCCATCTTTGATAATCAATACCGTAGGGAGTGCCTGAATACCAAATTGCATCGCTAAATCTTGCTGCTGATCGCAATCGACCTTGGCTAGCACCAAATGGCCGGCGGCTTGTTGCACTTTGCTGGTGAGCAGTTGGTCCAGTTGCAATGATTCCTGGCTACGGGATGACCAGAAGAAAAACAACACGGGTTGCTGCTGTGAGGCTGCTAACAGTTCACGAACGTTATCGATAGTGACATCAAAAATTTGAGCTTCGGACACGACATTACCTTGGTTAACCATAGTAATGGTTACTATGAGGTCGATGCCTTGCTTTTACAAGGCGAAAGCGGCTCAATCCGATGGGAAAAGTTGCCGAAAAGCATCGACATTGCAAGTAGGATCTCGTAAAGTGAAGCCATACAGACGGCTTAATACCCGAGTGGTTGCAAGGTGCTTAATTCTGCAGTCACCCGAGGATATAAAAAACACAACTAGGCCGCAGGCAGGTCACAGACCGCCACCCTCAACCAGCCACGTTCGATAACAGGTTTGCCATGGTGCAAACCCTGATCTCATCGCCTGTACCATACAGGTTATGATGCTTTGCTGTAGCTATAAATAGAGAATTAAACAATGACAAGCCAGAATACCAAAACTGAGATGCTGTCTGGCGCCGCCATGGTGATCCGGGCCTTGGCTGATGAGGGCGTAGAGTATCTCTACGGCTATCCGGGCGGAGCTGTACTGCACATTTATGATGCCCTGTTTCAACAAAGTAAAGTGAAGCATGTGCTGGTGCGCCACGAGCAAGCAGCAACCCACATGGCCGATGCCTACGCTCGCGCCAGCGGGAAAGCTGGCGTGGTGCTGGTGACATCAGGCCCCGGAGCGACCAATGCGGTCACCGGAATTGCCACCGCCTACATGGATTCGATCCCGATGGTGGTGCTGACCGGTCAGGTGATGAGCCACCTGATTGGTGGTGATGCCTTTCAAGAGACCGATATGCTGGGTATCTCCCGCCCGATCGTAAAACACAACATGTCGGTACGGCGGCCGGAAGATATTCCTTATCTGATCAAAAAAGCCTTCTACATTGCCCAAAGCGGACGGCCTGGCCCGGTCGTGCTGGATATTCCGAAAGACATGACCATGCCGAACGAAAAGTATCCGTATCTGTATCCGGAAACACTGAAGCTACGTTCGTACAACCCGACAGCGGCTGGCCACCCAGGCCAGATTAAAAAAGCGGTCAATGCTTTGCTGCAAGCCAAGCGGCCGATTATCTACAGCGGTGGTGGTGTCATTATGGGGCAAGCATCCGAGGAGCTGACGGCACTGGCCCGAAAGCTGAATTATCCGGTGACCAATACCCTGATGGGCTTGGGTGCTTACCCGGCAGGTGATCCTCAGTTTATCGGTATGCTAGGGATGCATGGCAGCTACGAAGCCAATATGACCATGCATCATGCCGATGTGATTCTGGCGGTGGGTGCACGTTTTGATGATCGGGTGACCAACAACACCAAAAAGTTCTGTCCGCATGCCACCATTATTCATATTGATATCGATCCGGCCAGTATTTCAAAAACCATTAATGCCCATATCCCGATTGTTGGCCTGGTGAAGCCGGTGTTGGCAGCCATGGTCGCGCAGCTGGAGCAGAAGAAGGCGAAGCCAGATGGCCAAGCGCTGGACAGCTGGTGGCAGCAAATTGAGGCCTGGCGTTCGGTGCATGGTGGTGAATATGAGCAGGATACGCCGGTATTGAAACCGCAAGCGGTGATTGAAGCGGTCAGCCGTATCACGAAAGGTGAGGCCTATGTGACCAGTGACGTGGGCCAGCACCAGATGTTTGCCGCCCAGTACTACAAGTTCAATAAACCGAACCGCTGGATCAACTCAGGTGGTCTTGGCATTATGGGCTTTGGCTTGCCCGCCGCCATGGGGGTGAAACTAAATTACCCGGATGCCGATGTGGTTTGTGTCACTGGTGAGGGCTCCATTCAGATGAATATTCAGGAGCTATCCACCTGCAAGCAATATGGCCTGGGTGTGAAAATTATTAATCTGAACAACGGCTATCTGGGCATGGTGAAACAGTGGCAAGACATGAATTACGAGTCACGCTATGCCAGTTCGTACATGGATTCGTTACCAGACTTCGTCAAACTGGCGGAGTCCTATGGTCATGTCGGTATTCGGGTGAGCAAGCCAGAAGAGCTGGAGCCAGCGCTGGAAAGGGCGTTTGCGCTAAAAGATCAACTGGTCTTTCTGGATATTCACGTCGATCCAAAAGAACACGTTTATCCGATGCATGTGCCGGGTGGTGCTATGCATGAGATGTTCTTAAGCAAAACGAAGAGGACCTGAGGATGCGCCATATTATTTCTGTCTTGCTGGAAAACGAATCGGGTTCGCTGGCGCGTGTGGTCGGGCTCTTTGCACAACGTGGCTACAATATTGACTCATTGACAGTCGCGCCGACCGACGATGCCACCATGTCGCGGCTGACCCTGGTGACGCATGGTAATGATCAGGTAATTGAGCAAATCACCAAACACCTGCATAAACTGATCGAAGTGGTTAAATTGCAGGATTTAAGCGAAAGCGCTCATGTGGAGCGCGAGCTGATGCTGATCAAGGTCAAGGCCACCAGCAATGAACAGCGCGATGAAGTCAAACGCTGTGCCGATATCTTTCGTGGCCAGATCATTGATGTGACGGCCAAAACCTTCACCATTCAGGTGGTTGGCACCTCAGATAAGCTCGATGCCTTTATCGAGGCGTTAAAGGGTTCAGCCATCATTGAAGTGGCCCGCTCAGGGGTGTCGGGTATTTCCCGTGGTGAGAAAACCCTGACGCTTTAGCCGTTTTATGTTGTCCTAGTGCGCCACTGGCACTCTAGGACAACAGCTCGCCATACCACAGCAAAAACAGCACAGCAAAGCCAACCAGATAAGCCAGGCCAATCCAGCTCCACCAGACCAACAGCGGCTTCAGTGGCCGTGTCGGGTGGTTGCGCATCAGGCTGAAATTGAGCCAGGCAAATACCGGTGTGGTTAAAAAGGCCAGCGTCATGGCAAAAGTCAGCATCGGTCCCAAGGCGGAGCGGAAAAACAGGATCACGGCCATGCCACTTAATGCCTGAGCCAGCAGCCACCAGGATTGGCTACGGCGGTTGTCAGGGGATTGCCAGCCTAATAACCGGAATGATTCGTTCAGCGAGCGAGCATAGCCATCCAGTACCGTCAAGGTGGTGCCAAACATACACAAAAAAGCGATCAGAGCCACCAGCGGCCGGGTCCAGTCGCCGATGGTAGCGCTGTACATGCCAATCAACTGCTGAGCAAAAGCTGCACCTGCCAAGGCAATGGGTTGGTCACTGCCGTACTGCACCAGAGCGCCGAGTGAAACGAACACCAGAGCCAGGCTGACGGTGACCCAGTAGCCCAGATTAAAATCAAACAAGCCTTGCTGACGGGAGATGGGTTGCTGTCGCAATTTGGCTTTTAACCAAAGCGAGCTGATGGCTGAAATTTCAATTGGTGCTGGCATCCAGCCCATTAAGGCAACTAAAAACCCCAGCATCGCCAGTTGCCAAGGCGAAGGCCCCTGATAGTCAGCCGGTGCCATGGCACCATTTTTCGCAGCGATCAGCACAGCAAACACGGTCGTGATGGTGAGTAGCACCATAATGATTTTTGCTGCGGTATCCAGCGCTCTGTAGTGGCCAAGCAACAAAATGATTAAGCAGCAGGCCAGAATCAACCAGCACAGCAGAGTGACAGAAACGGACCAAGGTAGCGCATAATGCAGCAAGCTGGCGGTTAGCAGCAATACCCCGGCGGTATTGACCAC
>JAIUMG010000008.1 GCA_022565655.1 Alkalimonas sp. | reverse complement strand
GGTTGGATGAGCACACTTCAGTCTTTTTCCAAACCAACTTTGGTAACGTTCAAGGCATTCCCGGTATTTGGGCGATTGATCCCAATAACTTCCGGGATCCGCGTGCTTTCCATGAAAAAACCTTTGGCAATGTTCAGCGTACTGTGAATGCGGGTGCATCCTATGATGTCGCGTTGCGAGAGTTTAACTATTTTGCTCAGGTGAACTTCGAACACGACATCTTTAGCGGTAATTTTGGGATGAAAGTGGTCGAAACGAACTTGTACGTGAAGCAAAATATTGCGGGGCCTAACCTGCCACACAGTGGTCTGGGGCCAATTGTTGGCAGCACAGTGACAGAGCGTAGTTATACCGATTACCTGCCATCATTTAACCTGGCAGCAGCAGTCACCGACGATGTCATTCTACGGGCTGCCTTTGCTAAACGGATGCAGCCACTGGATTTAGGTACCTGGGGCGGTGGTAAGACAGTAGGTATGACTTTTAATGACGAGTGTAACTGTCTTCGGGTAGTCAATGGTACACTGACTGGGAATCCGCAACTGGATCCATGGCGCTCTAACAACTACTCGTTATCTGCTGAGTGGTATGCGGCTGCATCGTCGATGGCGTACCTTGCTGCGTATAAGATCGATATTGCCAGCTTTACCCAAAGCGGTACAGTGATGATTGATGAGCCCGATGCGGACGGAGTTAGTCGCGGCCCTTGGCCTTTCTCTACTCAGGTGCAGGGCAAAGGGGGGAGTGTGAATGGCTTCGAAGTTGGTGGTCGCCTGGCATTGAGCGATTTAGTTGGCTCAGGCTCAATTCTAGGAAATTTCGGCCTGGATGCGAACTACACCCGTAGCCAATCCAAGCAAGAGCAAAAAGACTTGTTCGGTAAAGAGCTGCCATTCCCTGGTATGTCCAAAAATACCTACAACCTGGTTGGTTGGTATGAGCAGGATGAGTTTTCAGTGCGTTTAGCCTGGAATTCGCGTAGCCCGCGCTTGATTACCCAAGGTGGTGAAGCTGTTGGCGGCCAGTCACTGTATCAGGACACGTATTCTCAACTGGATGTTAGCTTAACCTACAACTACAGTGAGGATCTGAGTTTCTACCTCAATGGGTCGAATGTGCTGAAAGAGTATCAACAGACTTACTTGGAGTTTAAAGACCAAAGAGCATTCCAAAACGTGTATGAATCACGCTGGACTTTGGGCACACGCTTCCGTTTCTAAGGATTAGTATGCACTAAAGATAAAGCCGCCACCTGTTGTGGCGGCTTTATTGTTATTAGATACTAAGATTCAGAGAGATGCTGGGGGTAAAATGAGCGTGCTAGAGGTTGGTTCAATAGCGATCATTGGCGGAGGGACGGCTGGTTGGATGACCGCTGCTGCTCTCAGCCATCATTTTAAGGATAAAGTTCAGATTACATTGGTGGAGTCGTCCAAAATTGGTACCGTTGGCGTTGGAGAGGCTACCATACCTTCCATTCGACGCTTCTATGCACGACTTGGCTTGAGTGACCAGGATGTCATTAAAGCGACCGGTGCAACTTGTAAACTAGGCATTGAGTTTCGCGGCTGGGGTGGTGAGGAAAGCAGTTTTATTCACCCTTTTGGACTCTTCGGGCAGCCGTTGCATGAAGTCCCTTTTCACCACCTTTGGAAAAGAGCAACTGAGCTGGCTGACGTTGGTGCTTTGGAAGAGTATTCGTTGGGGATTAATTTAGCTAAACACAACAAGTTTTGCTTGCCTGAGCCTGTACCCAGCTCAATGTTAACAATTTTTGATTGGGCGCTGCATTTTGATGCCTCGCGTTTTGCAGGTTTAATGCAAGACTGTGCTGTTAAACAAGGCGTTAGATTAATTGATGACATCGTATGTCAGGTTGAGAGATCGGAACAGGGCATTGGCGCTATTGTACTGGAAAGTGGCAAACGTTTGTGTGCCGATCTTTACATTGATTGCTCCGGTTTTAAAGGCTTGTTGATTGAGCAGGCATTGCAAACGGGTTATGAGAGCTGGGAGCATTGGTTGTACTGTGATCGTGCTGTAGCAGTACAAAGCGAAGCGGTAAGCAATCCCTTGGTTCGAACCGTAGCGACGGCGCGCAAAGCAGGCTGGCAGTGGGCCATTCCATTGCAACACCGTTGTGGTAATGGCCATGTGTTTAGTAGCCGTTATATCAGTGAGGATGAAGCAACTCAGATCTTATTGGATAATACAACGGGGCCTGTTTTGCATCAGCCTCGCTCATTTCACTTTACACCCGGTCGGCGCAAGCTGGCGTGGAATAAAAACTGCGTTGCCATAGGCTTGGCCAGTGGCTTTTTGGAGCCCTTGGAAAGCACCAGCATTGCCATGATTGAAACTGCCATTGAACGTCTGTTGCTGACATTTCGCCAGCCAGTTTATCGTGAAAGTGACGTCACGCGCTTTAATGACGTAAGCAGGATGGAGTTTGAGCGAATTCGTGACTTCATTATTTTGCATTACAAAGCCAACCAACGGCAAGATAGTGCTTTTTGGCAAGACTGTCGAACGATGGATTTGCCAGCTGAATTAGCCTACAAGATAAAATCGTTTCGCCAGCAGGGGCAGTTAGATCGATTGCCTTGGGAAATATTTGGCCCGGATAGTTGGCTGGCTATATTCCACGGGTTGGGGGTTACTGCAGAGCGTTACCCAGCAAAAGCTGAGGAGATCGACGAGTCATTATTATTAACCAGCTTACAAAACATGCGGCAACGGGTGCAAAAAATGACAGCCGCTGTTCCGGTGCACCAAGAGTTTTTACGGCGGTTTGCTGGTTACCAGCCCAAGGATGCAAATCCCGACTCCCTCAAGGTTTTTCGAAGCTAGTGGATGAAATCATTGCTACCCGGTCTTATGGGGCTGCATGGTTAGCTTCATGTCGAAGCAAGGGGCTTTGTGCCTGGTTTGATGTCCTTTCCCGCATTTAGGGTGATGATGTGTCAATTTAGTGAGCGATATTTATGCAAGCAACAGCTGAACCAATTAAGAAATTTGTGATTGTCGGCGGCGGTACTGCAGGTTGGATAGCCGCGGCAACACTAGCCAATATATTTAAAAACACCGATGTCACCATTGAATTGGTTGAATCCGCCGAGATTGGGGTGATCGGTGTGGGTGAAGCCACTATCCCTCCATTTCTAGAAACGATACGTAGTTTGGGGATTGATGAGGCTGACTTTATTAAAGCTACACAAGCAAGCTTCAAATGGGGTATTCAGTTTGAAGATTGGCATCAGTTGGGACACAGCTACTTTCACCCCTTTGGTAATTTAGGTCGCACCATTGACGGTCATGATTTTTTTCAGTGTTGGTTAAAATCAAAAGCCGAAGGAGATAGCACTCCTTTGATGGCTCACTCACCGGAAGCCGTCTTAGCGCAACATGGTAGATTTTTTCTGCCTTTTAATGCGATGAGAACGCCTCTAGCCGCTGCGACTTATGCACTGCATTTAGATGCCGTTTTGGTCGGGAAGTACTTGCGAAAATTTGCTGAGCAGATTGGGGTTGTACGCACAGAGGGAAAGATTGAGCAGGTTAGGTTGCGAGCCGACGGCTTTATTGAAGAGGTACAACTGCAAAATGGTGAGCTAGTACGAGGTGATTTTTTCATTGATTGTAGCGGATTTAAAGGGCTACTGATTGAAGAAGCGCTACACACTGGATATGACGATTGGTCACACTATTTGCCTTGTAATCGTGCAGTAGCAGTGCAGAGCATTAATGTCGGCGAACCTGCGCCCTATACCATTGCAAAGGCTAGAGAGGCCGGTTGGACTTGGAAAATTCCACTGCAGCATCGCACCGGTAATGGGTATGTATTTTGCGGTCAATACATTAGTGATGATGAGGCTGTAGCCACTTTGCTAGCCGCCGTGGACGGTGAAGTACTCACAACGCCTCGGGTACTTTCCTTCGTAACAGGGATCCGTCAAAAAGCCTGGAACAAAAACTGTCTGGCATTGGGGTTAGCACAAGGATTTCTTGAACCGCTGGAGTCCACCGCCATTCATTTGGTTTCTAAGACACTGGCACTTTTTGTCAGAATGTTCCCAGATCGACAATGTGATGATCGATTAGTGAATGAGTTTAATCGCCGGGTAAGAGCTGATTATGAAGAAATCAGGGATTTTCTCGTATTGCACTATTGTATGACTCAGAGGGAAGATACCGCCTTTTGGCGTTGGTGCAAGAGTATGGCGATACCTGCAGCGCTACAAAAAAAACTGGACTTTTTTGATGCTACAGGCAGCCTGGTTCCGGGAGTAGAAGAGCTCTTCCAATCAACGAGTTGGTATGCTGTATTTACCGGTATGGGAGTTCAACCCGCCAGATATAATCCGACTGTCGATGCGTTAAATTATCCAAAATTGAGCGCTTCTTTAGCTGCTGGCAAGCAGGCTATATTGCAAGCCGTACTAAAACAACCAAGCCATCAAGCATTTTTAGATCAGTATTGTAAAGCGCCGGTACCAGAACGATAATGGGCCGCCGCTCAACTTTGTTGTTCGATATCATCACAAAGTAAAGTGCTTAGCGGCTCCAACTGCTTGCCTGGCAATGGGCCTGAATGAAATCAGCATGCTTCATTGGGCTCTGAGCTGCCTGAACTATAGCTTGACGCATTTGCTGTAATTTTTGCTGGAGTACTTGTGGGGGAACTTTATTTGCGCGCTCGTCATACCGTGCAGGCTTCACATGAAAACCGTTGTACATAGCGAGCCAGCTGGCTTCCTGAAAGGACTCCTGATCATACATCACCACATGCCCTCTGCTTTTGTACAGTTCAATCTTATGAGCAAGCGTATCTGGAATAGCCATTGTTTGACAGTGGTGCCAAAAATCTGAATCGTTACGTTGGCTAAGTTTGTAGTGCAAAATCAAAAAGTCACGCATCTGTTCCAGTTCAGTATTATGCAGGCGATTGACTTCGGCAATATCAGCCTGATTAAAGCTGCTATCTGGGAAAAAGTTGAGCAGCTTAGCTAAGGCGGTTTGAATTAATGAAATGCTGGTACTTTCCAAAGGTTCCAAAAAGCCACTTGCTAGCCCAAGAGCAAAACAGTTTTTATGCCATATCTGTTTGCGGCGGCCTGGAGTAAAGTTTATCCTTCTTGCTTCATTCAGTGGTTTACCTTCCAAACTTTGCATTAGCTGCTCTTTCGCCTTGGTTTCACTAGTAAAGTGGCTGCTAAAAATATGTCCATTGCCGCAGCGGTGTTGCAAAGGGATCCGCCATTGCCAGCCGGCATCCATGGCTATGCTTCTGGTATAAGGTGTTATATCTCCAGTCCGCTCCGTTTGTATCGCCAGCGCAGAGTCACAGAGCAACCAGTGTTGCCAGTTTTCATAGCCTGTATGTAAGGTCTGCTCAATTAACAACCCCTGAAAGCCTGTGCAGTCAATAAATAAATCACCCTCAACTTGAGTACCGTCTTGCAAAACAACAGCAGTAATAAAGCCGGTTTCAGGGTGTTGCTGAACGTGTTCAACCACTGCATCGAGATGGGTAACCTGACGTGCTACAGCATAGATTTTCAGGTAGTTGGCATATAAGCTGGCATCAAAGTGATAAGCATAGGAGTAATCTGCCAGAGGGGTTGTCGGGGTGCTGTGGGGCTGCGCAAATCGGCCCTGTTTTGCAAGCTCACACGCGAATGAATAGTCTTCAAAGTTGATAGCGTTACCAAGTGCCGACATTCGATGCAGGTAATGATGAAATCCTACCTGGTCAACCTCCATGCCAAAAGCAGAAAAAGGGTGGAAAAAAGTATGCTGCTGTTGGTACCAGTTTTCAAAGCGAATGCCAAGTTTAAAGGTTGCGTTGGTTGAGCGGATGAAATCAAGTTCATCAATGCCAAGTTGGCGGTTAAAATCAACAATACCCGGTATTGTCGCTTCACCCACACCGATAGTACCAATATCACTGGATTCAATTAACGTAACAGCAAGTGGTAAAGTGGTTTCAGAATATCGGGCCAGCGTTGCTGCGGCCATCCAGCCTGCGGTTCCACCACCAACAATAACGATACGACGGATAGGTTCACTCATGATGCCCCCAGGTTGTGACTAAGCAACAGCCAGCATAACTTTGGTCGTTGCAGAATGAAATTTTATTTTGCACAAATAGCATACAGCTGACAGCGCTGTCAAATTGCTGAAGCTGATACAGTCGGCATTTTGAGTTTATTGCTGCATCAAGATGAATTTCAATTGATCTATCACTCAGGTAGTTGAAGAGATCCCATCATAAAAGCAACGGGAAAACCTATTATGGTTGATACTGTCTTCGTACGGCACTTCTTCGATGAAGTTGTTTCGACCGAAGGTAAACGAGGTCGCGGTTTGATAAGCAGATTATGGATGTAAGCCACCGCAATACCCGGTGGTTAGTTGCTTGCTACTGCGAAGCGTATATAAAGCTTCCGGTGCCATACTTGTGGAAGAGCCCATAGTGAAGCCACCCACACAATTATGATTTGGGCCATGATTTCTTGTTATCGTCTCTAGGTAATAGCCACCGCTACACAAAAAAGCCATTTCATAAGTATTTTCCTTAATGCTAGTTTGTTTTTTGTACTGCAAGGTTAATGTAGTGGTGTTTGACAGCGCTATCAAATGTTGTGAATCTACTATTTTCACTATGTAGACCAGTTCAGTAGAGTCAAATCAGTAGTAAAAATATGCAGTGAAGCGCTAGCACCATAGAAAAATCTGCAGTAAGGTAGCATGGAATTTTTTCCAAATAACTCTCAGGATTTTTTATGTCAGTAAATATTGTTCCGTTATCGAAAGATCAGCATCAAGCGCTGCGTGTTAATGCAAAGCAACCCTTTGCTCATATTGCGTCTGAGCATTTATTACCGGTTGTGGTGCACGAGTTTGGCCCGGCCTCTGCGGTGTACCCTATCGTATTCGTTAAAAATAATGACAATGGTAATTTCCAGTCGGTTGCTTTACTTGGTTTAGAGCAAGGCAAAAACTTGTATTTGCAGGGCGACACCATGCAAGCGACCTATCTGCCGATGGCTGCTCGTAACTACCCATTCTATTTAACACCAGATCCTGCCAACGACACCCAGCTGACTGTGGGCATCGATGAAAACAGTGATCGTGTCTCTAAAGAAGAGGGCGAGGCACTGTATACCGAGCAAGGCGAAGAAACGGAGTTTTTGCAGAAAGTGAAGAATCACTTGGCAGATTTCTTTGATACCAGCCGTGCAACCCGTGGCTTTATTCAGGAAGTCGCTGATCTTGGCCTGTTGGAAGCAAAAACATTAACGGTTCAGGTGAATGATCAAAAACGTGAAATCAATGGTCTGTACCTGATTGACGAGAAAAAGCTCAACGAGTTAACCGACGAGCAGTTCCTGGATTTACGCAAAAAAGGCTATCTGGCCCCGATCTATGCCCAGATGATTTCGGTGCAACAGGTGCAACGTTTAACCCGTTGGCAGAGTGAGTTGGAAACAGCAAAACCTGCAACCGCATAACGGTTTTTATCGGTATCGACCAAGGGCTCAATGGAGCCCTTTTTTCTGCTTAAAGCAGGTAATAATTTTTTTTTACTGATAGGGTTATTATTACTTGAACTGAACAAAAAAACGTCATATAGTTAATGACAGCGTTGTCATTGCGGTTGTGGCGTAATCACGATGCTGGGATGTTTCACCGCATCCACTCCCTGGGAGGTTTGATGTTGTCGGATCAAACCAGTGAATCCCGGTAGTTAGTATTGGTAGTTGGTGCTAATTACCAACGGCAAACATGGACGTTGAGTTTATTTGCCAATCCTTTATCCAAGGGTACTTTGCCAGCAAAGCTTGCTTTGCTGGCTTTTTTTTAAGTAAATAAAAGCCCCGCAAACAAGCGGGGCTGGCTGGTTAATCGTTGCTACCGAGCAGTCGCAGCGGCTGAACTAAAGTTTAATGGTACGGCTGTGAATGCCTGAGTAGGTGGAGGCACGGATCCAGACTTCGGCTTCTTGCTGCAGTGGCTCTTGGTAGCGCTGCCAGCTTTGGCCTTGATCCAGGCTGTACTCCAACTGCAAGCCAGGCCAGGCTGTACTGGCTTTGATGCTGGTGCCTTCACGAATAGCACCGGGCACCGGTACATAATGGGTACTACCTGCTTGCTGCAGTCGCGTGAACTCTACTTGAGCCAGTCGCTGGGCGAATTGCCCCCAGGCTTGCTGGGCCGCTGCAGAGCTTTTGTGTGGCTCCCAATCGGCTTTGTGCCAGGCTCGCTCGGCCAGAGCCAGTAGTCGGGGGTAAATCATGGTTTCAAGTTGTGCTGCCGTGCGTATGGTTTCGCCCCAGACCTGCCCTTGAATGCCTAGCATGTTCTCGGGCTTTTCCAGCGCTGGCAAGGCACGGCCGAGTAGAGCTTCCAGATCCGTGATTGGGGTACCGTCACGGGTGAACTCTGCATTGCTGTACAAATGGTCTGGGCGGTAATGGAATACTTTTTCGGTATCGGTATAGCGAGCGGCCCAGTAATAGCCACGCTCTTCAGGGTGAGCTTCTTGCGGATGATCAAAATACAGATTGGTCCCTGCCGATTGCACGACCTGGTAGCCTTCGTTGGCAAAGCGGTAGGCCCGATCGCCATAGCCCCACTCCCAGATGTTATCCCAGGCATTAACAATGACGTCGGTATTGTCGAATTGATCACGCCGGAATGGGTTCACATTGTCGGCCATTAAGCCATCTTCCCAGGCGGCCATCGCCAGGCCTCGCTGGTTTGTTAGCTGGGCAACCCGATTAATAAAGTAAGGCTTTAAGTCGGCTACACCAGCAATGCCGTTTAGTGGTTCGGCAAATAGCTGCTGACAAGCCGGGGCTTGCTCCCAGGAGCCGACACCGACTTCATCACCGCCCATGTGAAATACCCGTAATTGCAAGCCGGCCTCACGATACATTTGCTGCAGTTCATACAGCACTTTATCGATAAAGGCATAAGTTGAATCCAGACAGACATTGATGGAGTTGTCGTTGTAATTTTGAACGGTCAGGTACTCGGAGTGATCGTCTGCTTCTGACAGTAAATACTGGCGGGCTTGTTCCGGCAGGCCAGCTGCTTGCAATCGTTGATAGCGCGCTTCCATAGCCTTAATGGCGGCACGGGCATGGCCGGGCATATCAATTTCCGGGATCACTTCGATATGGTGAGCTTTGGCGTGCTCCAACAGTTGAATAAACTGCTGCCGGCTATAATACCCATTGCCACTGCCTTCAGCATGCGGCCCGGTTCCAAGCTGGGTGAGCAGGCATTGCTGCTCCGTTAAATCAAAGCAGCGGTTGGCGCCAATCTCGGTTAATTCTGGTAAGCCGGGAATTTCCAGCCGCCAGCCTTCATCTTCAGTCAGGTGCAAATGCAATTTATTCAGCTTATAACGGCCCATCTGCTCAATCAGTCGCATGGTAACGTCGAAGCCATGGAAGTTGCGCGCCATGTCGTAATGCATGCCACGCCAGGAGTAGCGTGGGTAGTCCAGTATGTTCAGTTGTGGTAAGCGTGCCTGATCACCTGCCGTTGGGGGCAGCAAGGCCAGCAAGCTCTGAATGCCATAAAAAACGCCAGCCTGATCAAAACCGGTGATATCAATGCGGTTACGCTGCACTCGTAGCTCATACCCTTCAGCTTTTAGCTGAGCATGGTTTGGATCCAGCTGCAGGTGGATGCTGGGGTGATCGCTGCTGCTATTGATCGCGGCCAGCGGTTGGTTAAAGTAGTGTGCCAGCTGCTCGGCCAGATAGTGCCCTTCCGCGCTCAGCGCACCAGCAAACTGCAACTGCCAGTCTGCACTTAGTTCGCTGTAACCGCGACGATGCTGCAACTGCACCGGCTGGGGAATAATGCGTTGCTGCAAAGCAGCTTCGTTTAACAGACTGTGTGATTGTTGATGATTCAGGTAGCGCTGTTCGTTGGTCATGGTGGCAAAACCATCGCCGTTGCCAATATGACGAAGTCGTTGCTCGGGCTCGGTCATGGGCCGGACAAATTGGCTGAAGTCTTCGCTGTCGGTATTGGCAAAAACCGCAGGGGTTAACTCACCGGCAACCATAAAGGCTCTTGGCATCCAGTCTGAATAACTAATGATCCAGGGGGCAGAGACAAAAGTCAGCTGCAGTTGTTCGCCTCGAGCCAGCCCGGCAAAGTCTGCCGTTGGTTGGATACGATGCAGATCACCCTGAATATGCGCAAGTTGCAGGCCGTGTTGCTCTACCGAGCCAATTTTTCGTACCGAGTGAAAATACCAGGCCCAATCCGCCGCTCCGGCTGGCAAGTCATACGACGATTGGTTCTGAAGCTCGATCCGGCCACGAAAGCGGGCCGCTTCGGGCAATAAGTTGGATTCAACCGCAAAAAACCACTGCGTATGCGCCGTAAAAT
The DNA here is from genome assembly GCA_022565655.1 of Alkalimonas sp. Classification (GTDB taxonomy): domain Bacteria; phylum Pseudomonadota; class Gammaproteobacteria; order Enterobacterales; family Alteromonadaceae; genus Alkalimonas. The sequence continues at coordinate 12,515 of JAIUMG010000008.1, read as the reverse complement.
CGTCGAGCTGCTGCTGTGAAGGCAAGGAATTGGCATGGCTGTACCAGCTTATACACAAGGTAATGCTGCATAGCCAAAGTGGCAGTAGATTTTTTATCATCGGGTTATCTCCTAATTTTCATAAGCTTAAACCATACTGCTGAAAAAAATAAGCTCAAATATTCATCAAGGGTATTGTCATTTGTCAGATTTATTATATGCTGTTTATTAAAAATGACAACGCTGTCAATTGAATTAAAGTTCAAAAATAGTACAGCCACAATCAAACGGGTTGCATTGAGGTAAGCGAATGAGAACAGCTGGAGCACAGCGCTACTACTTGGGAGTTGATGGCGGGGGCAGCAAATGCCGGGCACTTTTGGTATCTGAGGATATGAAAGTACTGGGTGAGGGAATTGCCGGGCCTGGTAACCCTGTGCGAGGCATGGATATTGCGACCGCTTCGATTATTGATGCGACCAAGCAAGCGCTGCTCTGTGCTGGTTTGCCGGAAAAGGCCATGGCCGAGTTAACCGTTGGTGCTGGCTTAGCAGGTGTGAATGTACCGCAATACTATGCACTGTTCCGCGAGTGGCAACACCCTTTTGCTTCTTTTCATCTGACCAGCGATTTGCATATTGCTTGCCTTGGAGCCCATCAGGGGCAGGATGGCGGCGTGATTATTATTGGCACCGGTTCCTGTGGCCTGGCTCAGGTAAATGATTTGGTGGTTGAAGTTGGCGGGCATGGTTTTCCCTATGGGGACAATGGCAGTGGTGCCTGGTATGGGCTGCAAATGGTGCATCATGTTCTACTGAGCCTGGATGGTTTGGCAGAGCCAACGCTACTGACCAATGCGCTGTTTAAAGCCAGCCAGTGTCATAATCAGCTCGATTTAATTCAGCACTTTATGCACAGCTCGCCAACGGTTTACGCACGATATGCTCCGCTGGTGTTTGAAGCGGCAGAGCAAAACGATACCACCGCACAGGCGATTGTTCGTAAGGGGGCGGCTCATATTCATCGAATTGCCAGGCGGCTATTGGACGTTAAGCCTGCCAGTGTTGCGCTTATTGGCGGCTTGGCTTACAAAGTAGAACCCTACCTGGATAGCGATATTCAGTCGTTGTTAACCACAGCCAAGGCGGCTCCCGAATGGGGCGCAGTGTGGTATGCTCAGCAACTTCACGAACAGCAGGACAGACAAATTTATGATGCATTCTGAGCTTAAAGTTGCCCGTTTATTTGATGGTGAGCGCTGGCAGCAGAATGTTGCGATACGCTGGCAGGATGGACAGATCACCGATGTCGTACCATGCGATGCCAGCCAGGTCACTGCAGGCACCCTGGTACCGGGTTTCATTGATATTCAGGTGAATGGCGGCGGTGGAGCTTTGTTTAATACCGCTACTAACCAACAGACGTTAACCACCATGATGCAAGCGCATGCCCGCTTTGGCAGCACGGCCATGTTGCCTACGGTGATTACCGATAGTGTGGCTACCATGCAGCAGGCAGCCGATACTGTAGCCGCGGCCATCGCCGCCGGGCAACCCGGCATTATTGGTATTCATTTTGAAGGTCCGCATTTGTCGGTGCCGAAAAAAGGTGTGCATCCGGCCAGCCATATCCGGCCGCTTTCAGCACAAGAGATGGCGTTGTATCAACGCAGCGATCTGGGCATTTGCATGGTAACCGTGGCGCCGGAAACCATAGCTGCAGAACAAATCAGCCAACTGGTTCAAGCTGGCGTGATTGTGTTCTTAGGGCACTCCAATGCGGATGCTGCCACGGTGCAGGCCGCACTTAAGGCCGGAGCTACCGGCTTTACCCATTTATACAATGCCATGTCTCCACTGACGTCGCGTGAACCTGGCATGGTGGGCGTTGCCCTGGCCGATCCCAACAGCTGGTGCGGTATTATTCTGGATGGCCACCATATGGATCCTATCGCTGCCAAAGTAGCGCTGGCAGCCAAGCCGAAAGGTAAGCTGGTACTGGTGACTGATGCCATGTCGCCAGTCGGCACTACCGATACAGAATTTGCCTTTTTTGACGGCAAGGTGACACGTCAGGGCAATAAACTGACCAACGAAGCTGGCTCACTGGCTGGCTCGGTGCTGGACATGGCTGCAGCGGTTCAGTATGCCGTACAGATACTTGGCGTTGAACTTGGCGAAGCCCTGCGGATGGCGGCTTTGTATCCAGCCGAGGCCATCGGCTGTGCTGATGTGCGAGGTAAATTACAGCCGGGTTATCTGGCTGATATGGTATTGCTGACGGATGCATTGCAGTGCCAGCAAAGTTGGTGGCAAGGCCAGCCGCTTTGGCAGGGCCATTAAAGAACAGCCAGGCTGCTGCCGGCGGCCTGGGCAAGTGCCCATTCAGAAACAGGGTTTCAGAATGGAAAACAGCTAGATCCGGTTAGAAACCGGACTTGATATCAACAAGGGGTAGTATCTATGGAAACTGCAGCAGCTCAGGACAGACCACGCAGTAATGTGATGCCGATGGTGATCGTCGCCATCTTATTTTTTGTGCTGGGTTTTGCTACCTGGCTCAATGGCTCTTTAATGCCGTACTTAACGCAGATGTTGTCACTGACACCGTTGCAGGCATCCCTCATTTTATTTTCATTTTATATTGCCGTTACCTTCACCGCATTACCATCGGCTTGGGTAATCCGCAAGGTTGGTTATAAAAATGGCATGGCGCTTGGTATTGGTATCATGATGCTGGCTGGCTTATTGTATATTCCAGCTGCGAAAACTCAGATATTTGCCGTGTTTTTACTGGCCCAGTTGGTGATCGGCGCTGGCCAGACGTTACTGCAAACGGCGGTGAACCCTTATGTGGTGCGGCTTGGGCCGGAAGAAACTGCTGCGGTACGGGTCAGCATCATGGGAATTTTAAATAAAGGCGCTGGTGTCATTGCTCCTTTGGTCTTTACCGCTTTGGTGCTTGGCAGCTTTACGGCCCCGGCTGGTGCCGAGCTCACCCAGCCACAAATTGATACCATGGCCGATCGGATGGTGCTTCCTTATCTTGGGCTGGCGATCTTTCTTGGTTTATTGGCGGTAGCCGTGCGTTTTTCGCCTTTGCCTGAATTAATCAGCGAAGAATTAGCGCAAGATGCGATTAATGAAGGGAAAAGCCCTTTAAAAGCTGCGCTGGCTATTCCATCTTTGGTGTTTGGTGTGATTGCGTTATTTGTCTACGTCGCGGTCGAGGTGATCGCCGGTGATACCATTGGCATGTACGCCTTATCGCTCGGCGTCGAGCGCTACAGTGTGATGACCTCTTACACCATGGTATGCATGGTGGTGGGCTATTGCCTGGGAATAGCCTTGATCCCCCGGCTCTTGTCGCAGCAAACAGCACTCTCTATTTCGGCGGTGTTGGGCGTGGTACTCACCCTGGCGGTGGTGTTTGGTAATAATGAGTCCTATGCCATTGCCAATGCAGTACTGGTACCCTTTGGTGGTGTGGCCTTGCCGGATACGCTGATGTTTATTGCATTGCTCGGTCTTGCCAACGCTATTGTTTGGCCTGCGGTCTGGCCTTTGGCGCTATCTGGCCTTGGGCACCTGACCAGCATTGGTTCGGCCTTGTTGATTATGGGGATTGCCGGTGGCGCTTTTGGCCCCTTGTTTTGGGGTATCTTCAGTGGCACAGGGCTTGGACAGCAGGGGGCTTATATTGTGATGTTGCCTTGCTACGCCTTTATCCTGTTTTATGCCATCAAAGGGCATAAGATCCGTAGCTGGAAATAAGTTTAATGGCTATTCAGCAGTCTCAGCAAAAGACTGAACGCTTTATTGCGCTGGATGCTTTACGTGGCTTAGCGCTGGCATTGATGATCCTGGTGAATACACCAGGATCCTGGAGCCATGTCTACCCATCTTTGCTGCATGCTGAGTGGCATGGGTTTACCTTTGCTGACATCGTCTTTCCGATGTTTTTGTTTGCCGTTGGGGCGGCCATGGCATTTTCCATGGCCAGTATGTCTCCGTCTGTCGCGGCCTGGCAAAAAATTATCAAACGCACACTGTTATTATTTGCCTGTGGCTTGTTGCTGCATTGGTTTCCTTTTACCGGCAGCATTACGGAGCTTCGGATCCCAGGTGTGTTACAGCGGATTGCACTTTGTTATGGCATTGCCGCGGTACTGGTGTTGTACCTGCGGCCACGACAACTCTGGCTTGCTTCGGTGGTGCTGGTTGGGTGTTATTGGTTGTTATTGCTGTTATTTGCCAGCGGCCAACCCTATGCCCTGGCCGGCAATGCCGTGCAGCGCTTTGATCTGTGGTTATTAGGGCCTGCGCATCTGTATCAGGGCTTTGGTGTGGCCTTTGATCCAGAGGGCCTGCTTAGCACGCTGCCGGCGGTCAGCTCGGTGTTGATTGGCTATTGGGTGGCTCAGCAGCTGCGCTCAATGCAAAAATTAACCAGTGTCTATTGGCTGCTGTGCTTTGGGCTGAGTTTCACCATTCTGGGTTTACTGTGGCACCTGCTCTGGCCCATTAACAAAGCACTTTGGACGGGCAGTTATGTGGCTTTTTCCAGTGGCTTGATCCTGCTATTGTTGGCAGGGATGGTCTGGCTGCTGGATGTGCAACAAAAAAATTGGTTACAGCCGCTGGTGGTGTACGGCAGTAACCCACTGTTTATTTACATGTTGTCTTGGCTTTGGGCCGTGGCGGCCAGCCAACTGATCCGCTTTAGCTTTGCCGGTCAAACCACCAGCCTGTACCAGTTTGGCTTCGACAGCCTGGCTACTCTGCTGCCGGCCAAGCTGGCATCACTGGTGTTTGCCCTGCTGCATGTGCTGCTGTTCTGGCTATTGTCGTACTGGTTGTATCAACGGCGGATTTTTATCAAGCTTTAAGTGGTTCCGTATACCGCACCAGACGATCATGGCGGTCAGCACCACGGCTATCACATAGCTGAGCTTCCCGCTTCCCCTGTTGAAATAGCTAGTACCAGCAGCTCAATTTCAGCATCATGCATCGAGAATCTCTCCTGTTGACTGGTTAAAAGACGAGGCGCAAGACGCTTTGGTTCGCACTACATCACAAATTTACATGGATTGCTGCCAGTTCTGCTAAAATACCAGTTTTACGGCTATCCTGATGATGGCTTAACCTAAGACTAGGATATATTTTGACTACCAATGATATTTTGCGCCGCATACGGTATGTGTTTGATTTAAAAGATAGCGATATCAAAGATGTGTTCGCGTTGGCCGATGTGAGTGTGACCAGAGAACAAGTGATCGCTTGGCAAAAAAAAGAAGAAGACGAAGCCTTTGCCAGCATGGCTGACTTAGAGCTTGCTGCCTTCTTAAATGGTTTTATTGCCCTTAAGCGCGGCAAACGCGAGGGTGAGCAGCCGAAGCCTGAAGCAAAGCTGACCAATAATATGGTGTTTCAAAAGTTGCGCATTGCCCTAAACCTTCAGGCGGAAGATATTCTGGCCATCATGCAGCGAGTTGATTTCAACTTAAGTAAGCATGAACTGAGCGCTTTTTTCCGCAAGCCAGATCACAAGAACTATCGTGAGTGTCAAAATCAGGTGCTACGTAACTTCTTAATGGGCCTGCAGCGGCAACTGCGCCCTGGCGATAGCGATCCAGAAGCTGAGTAGCGCGTTTTCTTCTAGAGCAGTGCGTATCGGCTTTCATACGCACTCGCTTCATCACAGATATATCCATTCGTTCACTGCAGTGCCGGTGGAAACAAGCGTATCTGGTTTCGACCATTTTCTTTGGCTTCGTACACACCATTATCGGCAGCCTTTAGGATCATTTCTGCGTTCATACCCGGCGCATAAGCTGTAACGCCTATAGAAATAGTCATTGAGAGTTGAGGCTTGTCTAAAGGGGTTGACTCGACGGCTTTACGAATGCGCTCAGCAACAGCCATCGCTTCATCGGTATTGGTTGATGGTAACAGGACGATGAACTCCTCTCCTCCGAAACGTGCACAAAGATCCCATTCGCGCAGTTGGTTGGAAATACAAGTAGCGACATGCTGCAGCGCTTTATCTCCTACATCATGACCATGGTTATCATTGATAGGTTTAAAAAAGTCGATATCCATCATCAACAACGAAAACGTCGTTTTCCGCCTTTCACCCTTTACCACCAATTCACCGAGTGCTTTGTTCAACGCATGGCGATTGAGCTGACCGGTCAAAGCATCGGTATTTGCTTGATGGGACATATTTGCCAAACTTTCCTTGAGTTGCTTGGTCAATGCTTGATTCTCAAGCTCTAAACGAATCCCCTCAATAACCCGTATCGATATTGGTTTAATCAGGAAGCTCAGAGCCGACAGGTAGAGAGTGACGGTAAAAATTACCTCATGGACATTTTCCAAGCGATCGCGGATCAGTAAAAAAGATATCACAGAAGATACAATGGCACCGACGATGACAAAATAGAAGCCTTTAGGATAGGTGATATAGGTTGGCAGAATGGCAGACATGATGCCAGCAAAAAAAATAGCGACCCAGGCATCCGTTTTGGGGTGGTATCCCATAAAGACATAGAAGATAGCACCCCACAAAACCCCCTCCAGGATCAATATGATGATGACAGGTTTCAGATGCCTGGATCTGCTTGCGCCCTCTTTATGAAACTTATTGAACGCGTATACCGTATATAGCCAGTAAATGAAAAAGATAAACACCCAGATGACAAAATCGGCTAAAGGAATATGTTTGTAAACCAAGGCAAATAAGACAATCCATGCAATGGGTATAGCGAAGAATGTTTTAGAGATTGTTTTGATAAACTGAACAAAACCTTGCTCTTTTGCTTCGGCAAGAAATAATTGTTCTGTTTGCTTCGAGGGGGGCTGTTCGATTTTATGCATGACTTTTCCGCCTACAGCTAAACCCGCAGCAGTATGGGCATGAAGAAGTAATGCCGTGACTGATGGCGGCTGCGCCCAATGCCCAGATACTTCTAATATAGAGGGCATACAGCAATGATGCAAATAGCCTTGATTACCAGCGAATTGGCGTGTGTCGCTGTTTCTGACCGCAATGTGAGCACCAGCGACCACTTACCCGATGGCCACAATTACTGCAAAATAGATGGTTAGCCATAGCAGCTCAGCCTTTAGGGCAGTTGTGGCAGGTCAACTCGTATTCTCGCGCAAACGCTTCTGCAAAAGGTATGTCGAGAGTTTGCTCAAGCTCCGTATTGATCACGCGGTATTGAATTAGTTCCTCACCAGCTAACCAATGAATGGAGTTGTGGGCCGCTGAATGAATGGAAAACCAATAAAAACTATCATCACCCAACATTTCCTTGATGTACACACGATGAAGATCATGAGCCTTATCATCTTCTTCAAATGCCGTTGCCTGAATGCAGTGGTGTTCTCCACGATTATCTCGTGAGCATTGCGCCCAAGAATGAACGCCTAAAAATGCATTGAAACCTGCGGAACGATTGATGCCAGCCAGCAGCAGGCTGACGCCACCAGAGGTCGCAACCCCGCCTTTGATTAAATGGGTATCAAGCCCTCGCTGCCGGATGTAACGGCCTAAACGGAGCGTCTCAGCATCATTAATGGAGCCGGGGTTGGCGGTCAGTACGATCCTACTGATATGGCGGTTCTGCTCAAGAATGGCGATCACATACTTGGCAGTATAATCATCGAAAGTACCGAGCAAAAACAGGTTATCATCGACAATCTCCGCCTTGGTCTGGCTGGTGTATTGGTGCTGGTCTCCAGCATGTGCAAAGGTTACTTGTGTGCTCACGACAGCAAAAAATAACATGGCAAAATAAGCAACATAAAGGAAGTGATTTTTCATCGTGGCCTGCCTCCATGTACAGTAGCCGTTAAACGTAGTACATCCTTACTGCCCAAACTTAGCTTTCAGTGCTTGCTCTACCGAGGGGCTGACAAAGCCGCTGACATCGCCGCCATGACGACAGACTTCTTTCACCAGGGTAGAAGATATAAAGGTATTTTTTTCTGATGGGGTCATAAAAATACTGTCGAGTTCCGGGTTGAGCGTTCGGTTCATGCTGGCGAGCTGGAATTCATACTCAAAATCGGCCACTGCGCGAACACCGCGAATAAGTACCTGCGCATGCTGCTCTTTGGCTAAATCGGCCAGCAAGCCGGAAAAACCAATCACTTTGACATTGTCATGCCCTTCGAACAACTGCTTGGCCAGCTGCACCCGCTCCCCTAAGGTAAACAGTGGTTTTTTACTGGGGTTGGCAGCGACAGCAACCAGCACCGTACTAAATAAGCGGGCAGCCCGTAATACCAGGTCAGTGTGACCATTGGTGAAGGGGTCGAAGGTGCCTGGGTAGATGGCAGTAATATTCATTCGTCGGTGGTTATCCTGTCTGAAAAATCTCTGACTAGAGTTTTTAGTCAGTTTAGCGTTACTATACAAAAAGAAAAACAACAAAGACAGGCGCCGATGGAAAAGAAACTTCGCACCAAAGACAAAATCGTGCAGGCCAGCATCGAGTTATTCAATGCCCAGGGCGAGCGTGCCGTAACCACCAATCATATTGCCGCCCATCTTGGCATCAGCCCGGGGAATCTTTATTACCACTTTCGCAATAAAGAAGACATCCTGCGGCATATTTTCAAAGAGTACTGCAAGTTGCTGGATAGCCGCATTCAGCCGCCGGGTGATAACAGTGAGGCTTTAGATTCACTGGCTAATTATCTGGATGTGGTGTTTGAATTAATGTGGCGTTTTCATTTCTTCTATGCCAACTTGCCAGATATTCTGGCGCGGGACCCAGCACTGCATAAGGAGTACCAGGCGGTGCAGGAACAAGTGTTGCAGCGGGTGGTGAAAATTCTGCATACCATGCGTCAGGCCGGTGTGCTGGAGTTGCCCGAAGCCGATTTGGCCGAGTTTGCCCATACCATCAAATTACTGGTGACCTTCTGGATCAGTTATTTAAAAACCCAGGCCCCGGACAAAAGCATTGACCAGGCAAGCGTCTACCAGGGCGTGTTAAAAGTGCTGTTGCTGTTTAAGCCTTATGCCAGCAAGGCTGCAGAGCCGCGCATTCTGCAGTTGCAGCAACACTACCAGCAACTGGCCCGACAAACGACAGCCCCAGTGCTCGTATAACAATCTTTACGAGCGCGGCGACGCCCAACAGGTCTGCTGTGAAAAAGACTGCAGTTTCAACGCTGAGTTAGTACAATATGCACTACTTGCGAATGACCATGCAGTTTTTCAGGAGACCCCCTATGTCAGCCAATATGCCAGCCAATGCATTCTTGCAGCATCTTCAGCAACAAATCGATGACGTCAAAGCCGATGGTTTATACAAAGCCGAACGCTTGATCCGTTCACAGCAAAGCGCCAGCATCCGGGTGGGCGAGCGTGATGTGCTGAATTTCTGCGCCAACAACTACTTAGGCCTGGCAAACCATCCCGATCTGATTACAGCCGCCCAACAAGGGCTGGCTAGTCATGGTTTTGGGGTAGCCTCGGTACGTTTTATCTGCGGCACACAGGATATTCATAAGCAGCTGGAGCAAAACATCAGCCGCTTTTTGGGCATGGAAGACACCATTCTGTATTCTTCTTGCTTTGATGCCAACGCCGGTTTGTTTGAAACCTTACTCGGCCCGGACGATGCCATTATTTCCGATGCGCTGAACCATGCTTCCATTATTGATGGGGTGCGCTTGTGTAAAGCCAAACGTTACCGCTATGCCAACAACGACATGGCCGAGCTGGAAAAGCAATTGCAACAAGCCGATGCCGATGGCGCGCGCTTTAAACTCATCGCCACCGACGGGGTGTTCTCGATGGACGGTGTGATTGCCGATTTGAAATCCATCTGCGACCTAGCCGACAAATACGATGCTATGGTGATGGTGGATGACAGCCATGCCGTAGGCTTTGTTGGCGCCAATGGCCGCGGTACTCATGAATATTGCGACGTGATGGAGCGGGTGGATATTATCACCGGTACTCTGGGTAAAGCTTTAGGCGGTGCCTCAGGTGGTTTTACCGCGGCGAAAAAAGAAATTGTTGAATGGCTGCGCCAACGCTCACGACCTTATTTGTTCTCCAACTCGCTAGCACCCTCTATTGTGACTGCCTCGCTTAAAGTGCTGGAGATGCTGGCAAGCGGTGATCAGCTGCGTGCACAGTTATGGACAAATGCCAATTACTTCCGTGAACAGATGCAGGCGGCTGGCTTTACCCTGGCGGGTAAAGATCACGCCATCATTCCGGTGATGCTGGGGGATGCCAAAGTCGCTGCTGAAATGGCACAGCGCATGCTGGACGAAGGCATCTATGTGGTTGGTTTCTCCTTCCCGGTGGTGCCAAAAGGGCAGGCGCGTATCCGTACGCAAATCTCAGCCGCGCATACCCGCGAGCAATTGGATCAAGCGATTGCTGCCTTTATTCGAATTGGTAAAGAGATGGGGGTGATAGCATGAAAGCCTTAGCCAAGTTAAAAGCTGAACCGGGTATTTGGCTAACCGACACCGACAAGCCGGACGTTGGCCCCAATGATGTGCTGATCCGCATTCATAAAACCGCTATTTGTGGCACCGATGTGCATATTTACAAATGGGATGAATGGGCGCAAAACACCATTCCGCATGGCATGGTGGTGGGCCACGAGTATGTCGGTGTAGTGGAAGGCATGGGCTCAGAAGTTCGGGGTTTTCAGGTGGGTGACCGGGTCTCTGGCGAAGGCCATATTACCTGTGGCCATTGCCGTAACTGCCGCGCTGGTCGGGTGCATTTATGTCGCAATACCACCGGTGTGGGTGTGAATCGGCCTGGTGCTTTTGCTGAGTATTTGGTGATCCCGGCCTTTAATGCCTTTAAGATCCCGGATAATATCCCCGATAACATCGCCTCGATTTTCGACCCCTTTGGCAATGCCGTGCATACCGCGCTGTCGTTCGATTTGGTCGGTGAAGATGTGTTAATCACCGGTGCTGGCCCGATTGGTATTATGGCCGCTGCTGTTGCCCGCCATGTTGGCGCCCGCCATGTGGTTATTACCGATGTAAACCCCTACCGGCTGGAGCTGGCGTTGAAAATGGGTGCCACCAAAGCGGTGGATGTCAGCAAAGAAAAACTGACCGATGTAATGCAAGAGTTAGGTATGACCGAAGGCTTTGACGTCGGCCTTGAAATGTCGGGTGTGCCGTCAGCCTTTAACAGCATGCTCAGCACCATGAATCATGGTGGCAAGATTGCCATGTTGGGTATCCCTCCCTCCGATATGGCGGTGGACTGGAATCAGGTGATTTTCAAAGGACTGGTCATCAAAGGGATATATGGCCGCGAGATGTTCGAAACCTGGTACAAAATGGCCAGCTTGATCCAATCCGGCCTGGATTTAAGCCCGATGATCACCCACGAAATGTCGGTCGATAACTATCAGGAAGGCTTCGAGATCATGTGTTCCGGCCAGTCGGGTAAGGTTATTCTGAACTGGAATTGATCTGTGTACAAGTGTACAAAGGGTATCGGGTTAAGCAGGAACAGCCAATGAGGTTTAGATGAAAGTACTGCTAAAGATTGTTTTATTTATTGTGGTACTGCCGATTGTTATTCTTGGCGTCATTCTGCATACCACGGCCGGTGGCATGTGCGGTAACGAAGTTTATACTGAAATACTCTCGCCGGATAACCGGCATAAAGCCGTTATATTTCAGCGTGATTGCGGTGCTACCACCGATTTCAGTACACAGATTTCTGTGATGAAAGCCAGTGCTCATCTGCCAAACAAAAGTGGCAATACCTTTATTGTCAGGGGGCATCCGAAGCATTTTTCACATCAGGTACGCTGGCTCTCCAACGCTGAACTTTTTATTGAAAAAGATCTGGATGGTGCTGAATTTAAAGCGGAACAAAGTTGGGGCTGGCGAGATAAGATCAAAGTGAGCTATGCGACAAGTAACAGTTAGCAAGAGAGTACATTTCCACCGACGGAGCACAGCATAAAGGTATGCGTTAGTTGGTGACTATCTAACTGGCTGTATTTACGGAGGGCATTGGTTATGCTTTGGCTTTGGGCGCAAAGGCTGTTGTGCGTCGGGCATAATTACAGCTTACCCAACTTCTCCAGCAGCAACTGATTCTCTCGCTCGATATGACGATAGAAGTCGATGTCGGCCAGTTTACTGGCTGCTGCTTCATCCAGTACCACTACGGCATGCTGGTGCAGTTGCAGGGCTGAGGCGGGGCAGGCAGCACTTAATGGGCCTTCGACCATGGCTTTGACGGCATCGGCTTTGCTGTCGCCGGTGGCCAGAAGCAGTACTTTGCGGGCATCCAAAATGGTACCGATGCCCATAGTAATGGATAAATGCGGTTGGTATTCGCCTTCGGCAAAGAAACGGGCATTGTCGTCGATGGTGGCTTGAGTCAGGGTTTTCACCCGGGTGCGGGAGCGCAAGCCGGATGAGGGCTCATTAAAGCCAATATGACCATTACGACCAAGCCCGAGCAGCTGCAAATCAATGCCACCAGCTTCGCTAATACGTTGTTCGTAATCG
>JAIUMG010000007.1 GCA_022565655.1 Alkalimonas sp. | reverse complement strand
TATCGTATTTATCGATGATTGAGCGTGGCAAGCGGGTACCAAGTGTTGAAATGCTGGAGGTGATCGCTGAAGTCTTTCAAAAAGATCTGGACTGGTTTCTTGATGGCGAAGAGCAACAAGAGGATATTATTCCAACCAAAGGCAGTCGCGGTGGCATCCACGGCATGCCACTGGAGCCGGGCTTTTTGTTTTCCAATGATATTTTGCAAATTGCCATTCCAGAAATGTTATCGCAAACCGGCACCAGTTCGCGCCAGTTTGCCCAGTTATTGATCCGAGCGCATCAGGAGCATCATCAGAATCATTTTCCCGAGTTGGAACGGGCGGCCGAAGAGATTGGTTTAAAACGAATGCCACTGTCGGTTGATGAGCTTATGCTGCTGGCCAAGCAGCAAGGTCTGTTGATTGAATGGTTTGATGAAGCACCACAAGAGCTGCTGGATGAATTGGGTGTGCGCAGTAAAAATGTTGCCAGCTCGTTCTTTGTGCCACCGAAAGTGTTGCGGTTGAATCGTTTGTTGCAGCAGTACCCAACCCGGTTGAAATACGAATTGGCGGTACATATAGGCCATGCGGTGCTGCATAATAAAGATGGTGTGAAAAGCTCGATGTCGGTCGGTGGGGCTCATACCAGCAGTGGTATGGTCACCGATACGGTGGCGCCGGATGATATTCTGCATGCCTGGCGAGACTTTGAATCCAGTTTTTTTGCCGGGGCTTTACTGTGCCCCAAGGTGCCTTTTCGGCAGCTATTGGATCGCCATGGTTATGAGGTGAGTAGCCATAAACTGGCCGAGGTTTCGGCTTCGGTGGCCATGCGACGTATGACAGCGGTTTCATCTTATCCACACTGGCATTATTTTGATGCGTATACCGCTGGAAAACTAAAAGCTGTCTATCGCGGCAATGGTATTCCACTGCCCTGGGGCAATATGCGTGAAGTGGAAGACCCCTGTCAGCACTGGGCTGTGTTTCGGATGTTTGATGTGGCAGCGCAGGGCAGCTCGGCGCAATTATCTCTGTTGGATGTGCGCGGCAAGCCTCGCATTTATTGCTGTGAGTCGATCCAGGTGAATGATTTAGCCGGCAATGCTCATGTATTGTGTGCCGGTATCGATTTGAACCCAGCCATTGAAGCCCAAGGTATGGATGCCCTTAGCATCGCCGAAGACATGAAGCAGCGCTGTATCGATGAAGGTGGCGCTGCAGTTGTGCCTGCGTCCATACGCTCTACCCTGACCAGCGTGGCCAATATTTTGAATATTAACTGGATAGGGCGTGGGCTTGAAAAGCCAGCTGAACTGATTTGCTCGCGTGGTCGGCTGTGCCCCAGGAAACCTCAGTGTTACCAGTGTCCAGCTGAGGGGTGCTAATGGAAAAAATACGCCGCCAGCCTGCTTAACCACGGCATTTTCGACTACACTAACGGTAGGCTCAAATCACCAGAAACCCCCGCTGAGATCTGCGTCTTGAGCTGGTTTGGGTATCGTCAAAGGAGGATAGGGTGGACTACGAATTTTCTTACAGCCGCGATACGGGGAGCTTCAGTATAGAGCTACCGACCGAGCAAGATGCCTTGGCACGCTTCTTACTGGATGAGTTTGTTGTTGATCAAGCGGGATATCATCAATTATTGCGCGAACTGCAGTCGCTTGGTCCTGCTGACAGCTGGCAATATCAAGGGAAAAACTGGTCGTTATTTGTTGAAGATAGCGAAGTACTGGTGTGTCACCACAGTTTACTCGAGCTGGAGCATGACCCGCTGCCAGATAAGTTGGCAGGCAGTGATCTGGTGTTGGATGAAGACAGTTTACAGGCCGAATGTGGCTTGCAGGATCTGATCCGGCTGGTGAATCAGTGGCAGGTCTTTATCGCTGGACAAACACCTCGATTGAATGGCTATAGCCGCTGAATAGATTGCACTGCCGCTGTGAAAAAACGCACCTTTCTGGTGCGTTTTTTTGTGGGGAAAATTAAGAATAATCATTTAGTTATTATAATTCATTAAGTTATAAAAGTGGCACGTGATTTCCTTATGTTCTGCGAACACAACGATAAAACCAGAAGGAAATCATCTATGAAGCTTGTATGTGCCATCATCAAGCCCTTTAAGCTGGACGATGTCCGCGAAGCCATTGCGGAAATTGGTGTGGAAGGCTTAACGGTGACTGAAGTAAAAGGCTTTGGTCGTCAGAAAGGGCATACCGAGCTCTATCGCGGAGCTGAGTACCAAGTCGACTTTCTACCGAAAGTGAAACTCGAAATTGCCACCCTGGACGAAAACGTCGATCGCTTGCTGGCCGCTATTGAAAAAGCAGCCTGCACCAGCCGTATTGGCGACGGGAAAATTTTCGTATTTGAATTGGCGCAGGTAGTCCGGATCCGAACCGGTGAAACTGACGCAGATGCCATCTAGGGAGAATGACAATGCAAGAACAAATTTATCACTTACAATTTGCCATGGACACCTTCTATTTTCTGATGTGTGGTGTGCTGGTGATGTGGATGGCAGCTGGCTTCTCGATGCTGGAAGCTGGCATGGTGCGCTCGAAGAATACCACTGAAATTCTAACCAAAAACGTGGCTTTGTACTCGATTGCTTGCATGATGTATCTGATCTGTGGCTATCAGCTGATGTATCAGGGCGGTTTCTTCTTAAGTGGCATTGGTGAACTGGATGTCGATGCTACCCTGGCTGACTTTGCCAGCCGAGAAGATGGTTTTACCGGAGAGTCGATTTACGCAGGTGCTTCCGATTTCTTCTTCCAGGTGGTGTTTGTGGCCACAGCCATGTCCATCGTGTCGGGCGCGGTTGCCGAGCGGATGAAGTTATGGGCTTTTCTGATCTTTGCCGTGGTATTAACCGGGGTGATTTACCCGGTGCAAGGCGCCTGGACCTGGGGTGAGCAAGCGGTATTTGGCTTGTTTGAGTTGGGTGAGCTGGGTTTCTCTGATTTTGCCGGTTCGGGTATTGTGCATATGGCCGGTGCGTCGGCAGCTCTGGCTGGGGTCTTATTGCTTGGCCCTCGTTATGGCAAGTACACCAAAGATGGCAAGACGCATGCGATCACCGGTGCCAACATGCCGCTGGCAACCTTGGGTACTTTAATCCTGTGGATGGGGTGGTTTGGCTTTAATGGCGGCTCCGTGTTGAAACTGGGTGATATGGCTAATGCCAATGAAGTTGCCGTTGTCTTCCTGAATACCAACGCTGCCGCTGCTGCTGGTGCAGTTGGTGCCTTGATTTTGTCTGTGGTGCTGTTCCGTAAAGCAGATTTAACCATGATCTTAAACGGTGCCCTGGCTGGCTTGGTGGCAATTACCGCTGAGCCATCTACACCAACGCCTTTGCAAGCGGCCATTTTTGGTGCCATTGCAGGCTGCATCGTGGTTGGTGCCATCATTGGTTTGGATAAACTGAAAATTGATGACCCGGTCGGTGCGATTTCCGTGCATGGCGTGGTTGGCTTATTCGGCTTGTTGTTGGTGCCACTGACTAACGGTGATAGCAGCTTTAGCGGTCAGCTGATTGGTGCGGTCACCATCTTTGTCTGGGTGTTTGGTACCAGCCTGGTGGTTTGGGGCATCCTGAAGAAAGTCATGGGTATTCGGGTCAGTGAACAGGCGGAGTACGAAGGTGTCGATCGTCTGGAATGTGGTATCGAAGCTTACCCTGAGTTTGTGTCTTCAGCAAAATAGTTGGCTACGATTCATCTGAGCTAATTTGACTGTTTAACGAATGACCCTGCTATAAACTGTAGCGGGGTTTTTTTATTGAGTGAGGGAAGATACAGAACAAGGTGTTTGTTGTCACAAAAGAAAACGGCCGCATACTACGCGGCCGTCTTGAGTCTTGTGTCCAGCATCCTGCTGTAGCTTTCCGTGCTTTGGCTTCCTTGTACTCCGTCCTGAAGTATCCTTGCTGCATCCTGCAGCTTTCCTTATCATCCCTGAGAGCCACATCCTGTGCCTCTATACTCATCCTGAGTAGGTCCTGCTTCGTCCATGGTATCCATTGCGCTAGCGAATCGTTATCCCGGCGATCCTCAGCATCCTGCTGTATCCTTGTTCAGTTTCATCATGAAACCGCTTGCTGTCCTGTGCGTGTCCTGTCATCCCTGAGGTTAGCGACCTTGCCAACCGCACTCTTCCTGAGTGCTCCATACGTCATCCCGACGTGCATCCGTTGCATTCATCCTTAAAGCATGCTATCCCTATCATGCTGGTTCCGTCCTGAACCTGTCCTGAATCTATCCCTGCACATCCTGTGGATCGCTATTCACTTAAAATTGCATATAATAAGTGAAGTCCTTAAGCAGCTAGTTCATCCTGAACCCTGTCATCCGCTGACATGGTTATTATGCTCGGGTTTGGTTCAGGGAGCTATCGACTGTAGGAAAATAACCAGAGTGTCATATTATTGTAAAAAGCGATTTTTTCATTAAATTCGTTTTTAATCAGTAATTTATGGTGTTTTCTCTTGATGGGTAAGGCATGTTTTGACGTTTTAGCGCACTGCTTTGTGAGATATGTCTCACAGCCGTTTGGGGCATTTGACCTAAGAGCTGCCTTGAATCGAGAGCGAGTAAGCGATGGCAGCAAGTATTAAAGGAATGGAAAACGCATGGCAAGAGAACAATTGGGTGTATGTGCTGAAGCAAATTTGCATGGCGATTACTTATTGCTTGCTGCATTGGATGGGCAAGAACGCTTTTTGCGTCAGCAGCTTGCCCAGCTTCCGGCACTGTTAAGCCAGTTATCCGATCACTTCTCAGAGTCGATGTTAACCGGTGTGGTCGCCATTGGTGCTGGTTATTGGGACACGTTGTACCCCAGTGCGCGTCCTACGGGTCTGCTGCCTTTTCCCGTCCTTGAATCGTCCGATGTATTGATGCCCGCAGACTCCTTTGATTTACTGCTGCACATTCGCTCCGATCGGCAGGATGTAAACTACCTGGTGGCGCAGCAGTTGTATCAGTTGTTGGCACCGGCGGTGGAGTTGGTTGAGCAATTGCGAGGCTTCCGTTATCTGGATGGACGGGATTTAACCGGCTTTATTGATGCCCCAGACATGGTGCGTGGCAGACAGCGTCGTGAGCTGGCATTACTTACCTCGGAACAGGAGCCACAGTTTGCAGGGGGTAGCTATGTATACTTCCAACGATTTCGGCATGATATTCGCCGTTGGCAGCAGTTATCTGTGACGGCTCAGCAAGCGATTATGGGTAGACGAAAGTCAGATGGGCAGTGGCTGCCGCTGGCTCAATTAGAACCTGAGTGCCATGGCCTGTGTTTTTATCAGGATAAAGATCGCAGTCAGCCTTTGCCGCTGCTGACACAAAATATGCCCTTTGCTGATTTAAAACAGCAGGGCTTGTTGTGGCTGGCATTCAGTGCAGACAGCACCGCCTTTGAAACATTGATGCGCCAGCGGCTTGGGCTGAGTGAACTCGATAGCGGGCAGTATGACCGCTTACTTGATTACAGCCAGGCGGACCTGGGGGCAGCTTTTTTTGCACCGTCGGTCAGCTTTTTAGAACAGTTTGATAGCTAAAGCGTACGCCCGCTACACCTTCTCAAACAGTTCGGTGACCTTTTCCAGGGTAAAGTTGATATTTTTTACGCTAATGGGCGCAATAAAGATGGTGTCATCCCCTGCGATGGTACCGAGTACGCCCTCTGCTTTGCCAACGGAGTCGAGCAGGCGGGCAATCAGCTGGGCAGCGCCTGGGCTGGTGCGGATAATGATCATCACATCGTTGTGCTCAATATCCAGAACCAATTGCCTGAGTGGACTTTTCGTGGTTGGTACGCCAAGCTCAGGCGGTAAGCTATAGACCATCTCCTGCTTGGCATTGCGGGTTCGGACGGCGCCATACTTACTGAGCATCCGCGACACCTTCGATTGACTGACATTGTCGAAATCGAGGGCTTTTAAGGCGTCCACAATATCGCCCTGAGAGCCAAAGCGTTCTTCTTTCAGCAGGCTTTTAAATGCTTGGATCAATGCTTCTTGTTTTGATTGCTTGGTCATATTGGTCACTTTTCTGTACGGATAAGCTATTTTGGTTACAGTAGTCTATTACTAAAGTCTGTGCAGTAAATTACCGCAAAATGGGGTAAAATGCCCGTGAATTTATTCATTGCATGCATATTTATGCCTGCCTTCATATAACTGAACAAGGGGATTTCCAATGAAAGTAGCTGTGTTAGGTGCCGCCGGCGGTATTGGCCAGGCGTTATCATTATTGTTGAAACTGGATTTACCAGCAGGCTCAGAGCTGGCTTTGTACGATCTTGCACCAGTCACCCCAGGGGTTGCCGTTGATCTTAGCCATATCCCGACAGCCGTTCAGGTAAAAGGCTATGGCAAAGACGATTTAGCTACCGCCTTGAAAGGTGCCGATGTGGTGATGATCCCAGCTGGCATGCCGCGTAAGCCGGGTATGGATCGTTCAGATTTATTTAACGTGAATGCCAATGTGGTGAAAACGTTGGCTGAAGCCATTGTTGAGCAGTGTCCGAAAGCTTTGGTGGGTGTGATCACCAATCCAGTGAACACCACGGTAGCCATTGCCGCTGAAGTATTCAAAAAAGCAGGTACCTACGATGCGAAACGTTTATTCGGGGTCACGACCTTGGATGTGATCCGGGCTGAAACCTTTGTTGCCGAGTTAAAAGGGAAAAACCCTGCTGATATTACGGTACCCGTGATTGGTGGCCATAGTGGTACCACGATCTTACCTTTGCTGTCTCAGGTTGCTGGTGTGAGCTTTACCGATGAAGAAGTCGCCTCCTTGACGCATCGCATCCAGAATGCCGGTACTGAAGTGGTTGAAGCCAAAGCCGGTGGTGGTTCTGCTACCTTGTCTATGGGCCAGGCGGCTGCACGTTTTTGTGTGTCTTTGGTGAAAGGCTTGCAGGGTGAGCAAGTGACTGAATATGCCTATGTAGAAGGTGAAGGCGAGCATGCACGTTTCTTTGCTCAGCCGCTGGTGCTTGGCAAAAATGGCGTTGAGCGTTTATTGCCGATTGGTAGCCTGAGTGCGTTTGAGCAAAAAGCAATGACCGATATGCTGCCTACGCTGCAAGGTGATATTACCATGGGCGAAGAGTTTATTCATAACGCTTAACAGTTTAAGCGCGCCAAACAAAAAACCGTGCCAGAGATGTGTTGGCACGGTTTTTTTATGCATTCAGGGCCAGCCTAGGAAAGCTTAAGATTCTGCAGTTTTTGATGGCTCGGTTGCATCGGCCAGCTGATGGCCCGATTTATCGTCTTTCTTTTGTAGCTTCACAACCTGCTCTTCGGTGGTGTGCTGGCTCTCACCAATAAAGTTACCACCACGCTCGATACTGAGCTCATCGCTGTGGATGATACCCTGCGCTTTGCCATGGGGGAGAATTTCTACATGGTTGGCATAGCACTCACCTTCAAACAACCCGTTAATCACCACCTTATCAGCGATGATTTCGCCTTTGACCCGGCCTGAGCGGCTGATAATCAGGGTTTTTTCCGTATTAATTTTGCCTTCCATGTAGCCATCGACATGGATATCGCAGGTTAGTCGGAAACTTCCGTTGAAGGAGCTGCCTTGTGCGACGACAGTAGCAGCTGATTGCTTACCTTTGTTTCCAGCAGACTGACTAAAGAATCCCATTGGATACTCCTTTCTTGCGTGAAGACGTGATCAAAGTTCGTGGCATCCCAGTCCATAAATGCCTGTGGATTGATGGCACGATCAATAAAGTGAACCTCGTAATGCAAGTGCGGCGCAGTCGATGCACCAGAGTTACCGACGGTGGCAATCAATTGACCTTTTTCGACAAAGGAACCCGCACTGACTTTAAATTCATGCAAATGAGCATACAGGGTGGCAAAGCCAAAGGCATGCCGAATCTTGAGTAAGTTACCATAACCGCTGTTGCTGGGCCGGACCGACTCCACTACGCCATCAGCAGGTGCATAAATTGGGGTACCACGATTTGCGGCCAGATCGACGCCGCGATGGTGGCGCTGGTTACCATGGATAGGGTGCGTCCTGTTGCCAAAACGAGAGGAACGATAACGAAACTCGAGTGGGGAACCGCTTGGGATCATTTGCAGCATGGTACTGCGCACTGCTGAGTTGATAGTGGCGGTATCCAGCCGTTGATCCAGGTTTTGTGCGTAAACCTGATCGAGACCCAGTGCTTGTTCGATTTCACCCAGCCGGTTGGTGGCCATATAGATTTCATCGGTACGAACCGATAGTTCGTCTTCAAGCTCGGCCTTGTGTTGCTCTAACTGGGCGATATCAAGTTGTAATTGTGACGCTTGTTGCTCCAGTGTCAGTTGGTGTTGCTGACGCTGTTCAACTTCATTCAGCAGGTAGTTAACAAATAAAACGGTGCCTACACTAAGTAAAAGCAACATGATGAAAATAGAGACAAAATATCGGCGCAGCAACTTTCCCACTGTGTAGTGACGAGAGCCGTGAATGCTTGAAATGGAAATAAGAAGTTGGTCTTTCATACCACCTGCACAATGACATTTTTTTGCGATGAAAAGAACAGAAAATAAGGTGATTCTGGCTTGCTGTCAAGTTTTACGACATGAAAACGTATAGTTAAAAATGGTAAATGGGGCAGTTGCTGCGCTGAGAACTGCCCCTGAAGGCTGGTAAAATATTGATCTTGTAGTTGAATCGCTGCTAATGCAGGATGCGTCGCTTAGTGATCTGCTTTACCATCCATGCCATGGGCATGGCCATGAGCAATTTCATCATCGGTGGCGTCGCGTACTTGCAGTACTTCCACATCAAAGGTTAGATCGATACCGGACAGTGGGTGATTACCATCGACCACGACTTCTTCTTCACCGACTTCAACAATAATGACTGAATGCTCCTGACCATCTGGCCCTGCCGCGCGAAAGCGCATGCCCACTTCAACATCCATGCTTTCAAACATAGAACGTGGTACCGACTGGATCAATTGGTCGTGTCGCTCACCATAGGCATCTGCTGCCGCAATGGTGGCGTTGAACGTATCGCCAGGTGCTTTATCGGCCAATGCTTTTTCCAAGCCTGGGATCAATGAGCCGTGACCATACAGGAACACCAATGGATCGCCACCAAAGGATGAATCCAGTTCTGTTCCTTGCGGATCAGTGACTTTGTAGTGCATGGCGACGACTTTATTTTGTTGAATAGACATGAAGACCTCAATTATTGAAGGGTGTATGGCAACGGTTTTATGGTCAGCAGAGTATCGGGTTCTGCCGGTAACCGTAAGCGAGTGTCAGGAGTTATATCATTTGGCAGTACGGCAATCAGCCAGAGTTGTTGATTGACATTGACCGCATTAATGACCTGGCCAGCCCGGCGCCAGTTGGTATCCAGCTGCATCTCTATATCAGAGCCTGCCAGTGGAGTAGAGCTGGAGTCTGCTTGAAGAATATAAGCAGCTCGTTTGTTTTTGCCTAAATACTTCATCCGGGCAACCATTTCCTGCCCCATGTAACAGCCTTTTTCGAAGCTGATGGCTTGTTGTGCCTGCAAGTTCAGCATTTGCGGCACATACTGGCCGATGGTCTCTTGCTCCAGATAGCACAAGCCTTGCTGAATATGGGCCTGCAACCAACGAGTGGGGGCGGCGAAAGGCAACTCCGTTTGTTGCATCAGCTGATGAGCCCTGCTATGAGAAGTCACCAGCAGGTAGTGTTGGTCTGTTAAACAAAGCAGTTGGTCCTGCTGGTGAGTGGCGCGCTGCCCCTGAACCAGAGGCTGCTCAAAACCAAGACGGTGCAATAAAGCGGTAAGCTCTTGCTCTGGGCCACCCAGGCCAAATACTGCCAACTGTTGCTGGCAGGGCTCAAAGCTCACTTTAGAGAAGACGCCAAATTTTTTCCACTGGGTGACGGAAGCGGTCAGTTCATCCCGGTAGGCCAGCACGAACACATCGTTGGGCTCGGTATGCCAAAGGTGAAAGATCGACCACATTTTTCCTTTCGCGTCGCAATGAGCACCGCGCAGGTAATTGGTCGCGCTGAGTGAAGTGATATCGCAGGTGGTTTGGCTTTGCAGATACTTTTCTGCATCTGGGCCATGAACTCGCACGACATCAAAACCGGGCAGGGGGGCAATAAAAGCAGAGTCCACCTGATTCGATAAATGAGCTAATTGTTCTGCTTGGATCCAACTGGATTGCATAGGCGCTTCGTATAAAACTTATCTGTACACTGATCATTGGGGATCGAGACGAAAAGCTCAACCCCTGAATGGTTTTTTTGTTAGTATAGCGACTGAAATCAGAAAAGGATCGGTGAATGACTGAACTTATGCCCAAACCCCGTTTACGCTGGGCTTGCCGTCGCGGCATGTTGGAGCTGGATGTGTTATTAGCACCCTTTGTTGAAGAGGGATATGACGCCTTAACGAACGAAGATAAATACCACTTCGAGCGCCTGCTGGCCTGCGATGATCCAGATTTATTTTCCTGGTTTATGGGGCATGCTCGCTCTGACGATGCAGATTTGCAGCGTCTGGTGGCGGTGATACTGGATCGTGTTCGAGTCTAGCCTGGCTCTGCACCCTTCGCGCTGGCGTCGGTATTTGTTGCTGTTGCCACTGTTGCTGGCACTCAGCCTGGCCTTGTTGCTGCCATCATCCGGGTTGTGGCTGTGGTGTTATCTGCTGCTGTTGGCAGTTTTTGCCGGATTGTGGTGGCAACAGTGGAGTGTGCAGCACAGGCCGCAGTCGTTACTGATTGGTGAGCAGGGCGAGCTTCGCTGGCTGCCTGGCGATACACCTGCTGGCCAGTTGCAAGCCGATAGTTTGGTGCTGGAGTGGGCTATTCGCCTGCACTGGCGTACCGCACCAAGTCGCAGCTTTCCTAAGGGCGAGCTGTTGCAGCGCTGGATCTTCGCCGACCAATGCAATGATGACGATTTTCGTGCCTTGGCCCGCAGTATTCGTCAGTGCCAATTAAGGCTTCGCCAGCGCCCTGGGACTTAAAATGGTTGCTTGGCTATCGGGCAGAGTGTTTGGGTAATCCAGATTATAATGCAGGCCACGACTTTCTTTTCGTTGCAAAGCGCTACGAATAATCAACTCTGCTACCATCACCAGATTTCGCAGCTCAAGCAGGTTATTGCTGACTTTAAAGTGGCTGTAGTATTCATGGATCTCTTGTTGCAATAACTCAACCCGATGCAGCGCTCGTTGCAACCGTTTATCGGTACGAACGATGCCGACGTAATCCCACATAAACAGCCGCAACTCATGCCAGTTGTGCGTAATCACAATTTCTTCATCGGAGTCACTGACGCGACTTTCATCCCACTGAGGGAGCGGTGGGGGCGGGCTGGCATGCGGCAATTCACTTAGAATATGGCGCGCCGCAGCCTGAGCAAACACCACACACTCCAGCAAGGAGTTGCTGGCCATGCGATTGGCGCCATGCAAGCCGGTATAGGCGACTTCACCAATGGCATACAGGTTGGCAATATCGGTTTGGCTGTTCAGATTGACCACCACGCCGCCACAGGTGTAGTGTGCAGCAGGCACCACTGGAATAGGCTCTTTGGTGATATCGAGGCCAACGCTGAGGCACTTGGCATAAATGGTGGGGAAATGCTCGAGAATAAAGTCTTTGGGTTGATGACTGATATCAAGATACACGCAGTTAGCGCCCAGTCGCTTCATTTCATAATCAATGGCCCGGGCGACAATATCACGTGGCGCCAATTCGGCTCGCTCATCGAAGTCAGGCATAAAACGACTGCCATCTGGGCGACGTAAATAGGCTCCCTCACCACGCATGGCTTCAGTGATTAAGAAGTTGGGAGCATCTGGGTGATAGAGGCTGGTCGGGTGAAATTGATTAAACTCCATGTTGGCGACCCGGCATCCTGCCCGCCATGCCATGGCAATGCCGTCACCACTGGCAACATCCGGGTTGCTGGTGTACAGGTAAACCTTACTGGCACCGCCGGTTGCCATCGCGACGAAACGAGCGCTAACCACCTCTACCCGTCGTTGCTGCTGGCTCCAGATATAAGCACCATGGCAGCGTTTTTTATCCGGCGATGGGATTAAATCAATAGCGTTGTAGTGTTCCAGCAACTGAATATTGGCATGGCGTTTGACCTGCTCGACCAGCGTACTTTGCACCGCTTGTCCGGTCGCATCGGCTGCATGCAGGATCCGGCGATGGCTATGCCCTCCTTCGCGGGTCAGGTGATACTTCATGCTGCCATCCTGATCCTGATACTGATCGAATGGGACGCCTTGCTGGATAAGCCACTGCATCGCCTCACGGGCATGCTCGGCGGTATATCGTACCGCGGTTTCGTCACACAAGCCGGCCCCAGCAATTAAGGTATCATTCACATGCGAAGCGATGCTGTCATTTTCATCAAATACGGCAGCAATCCCACCTTGCGCATACAGCGTAGACCCTTCACGCAAGACGCCTTTACTCAGCACCATAACCTTGGCCTGATCGGCCAGTTGCAAGGCCATCGATAAGCCTGCAGCGCCACTGCCTATAATTAATACATCACAAAGATATTCTTTTTGTAGCGTCATAAGATACACTGCACTCTGGTTGCATTCGCACCGAAGAAGCGATGCCATACGTTTATTGTAACTTTTTCCGGCGGTCGGCAGAACTATTTATGACAGCTTTTGTCCTAATGGTTACGCTTGACGAGCGCCAGTTACAAAAAAATTAAGCAGTAGAATGAGTTACAGGGGAAAAGCTCGGATGAGCGAGCAAGAATTGGATTGGCAAATTGTCCAGCGTGTGCAGCAAGGTGATCAGGCTGCTTTCAATTTGCTGGTAAAAAAAATATCAGCACCGGATCACGAACTTAATCTCGCGTTATGTCTCTAACCATGGAGACGTCGCTGATGTATCGCAGGAGGCCTTTATCAAAGCCTACCGTGCGCTGCCGGGGTTTCGCGGTGATAGTGCTTTTTATACCTGGCTGTACCGGATAGCCGTGAACAGTGCTAAAAATTATTTAGTGGCTTCTTCACGCAAACCACCAGCCAGTGATGTCGATGCGGGTGATGCTGATTACTTCGATGGTAGCGATGCGTTAAAAGAGCAAGACTCGCCAGAGAAGCTATTATTATCAGATGAAATCCGGCAGGTGGTGTTCGATACCATTGAAAACCTGCCCGATGAGTTACGGACCGCCATCACCTTAAGAGAATTGGATGGTTTGAGTTATGACGAAATAGCCGATGTGATGGATTGTCCCATTGGCACGGTGCGAAGCCGGATATTCCGAGCTCGCGAAGCCATAGACTTACAACTTAAACCTTTGCTAAGCTAAGCATGAGTGAATGACAGGAATGATTATGCCGTCAAAAAAACAGGATTGGCTTTCTGCTGCAATTGACCACCAAGGGCTCAGCGATGAGCAACTGGACGATTTGCTGCAGGATCAAGATCTACAAGATCGTTTTGAGCGCTATCATCTGATTGGTTCGGCCATCCGCCAGGAGCTGCCCGAGCAATTACCAACCGATTTTTCCCAACAGTTTGCTGAAAAGCTGTCACAAGAGCCTGTTCATCAGTTGCAAGCGAGTCATGGTTTGCTGCAACGTGTGAAGTTTGGGGTTCGGCGTGCGGCCAATAGCGAATGGTTTAAGCCATCTGCGCAAACGGCTATCGCTGCAGGTGTTGCCTTAATGGCTGTGGTTGGGGTGCAGCATTATCAGCAACCTGGTGCGCAGGATTTGATGTCACCATTGCCGGTATTGCAAACGCGTCCGGTGGCAGGCTTTGCCTCTCCGGTCAGCTTGAGTCAGACCACCGTCGATTCTCGCTTTGAACAGCAGGCTCAGCAAGCTAAGCTTGAGCAGCAAGCGCGGTTGCAGGAATTATTAAACGCTCATCATCAGCAAGTTCGGGTCCTTGATCAGGCACAAATTTTGTCTGAGCAACGCCCTGAGTTGAAGGATGATCAGGAGCCTGACGGACAACTTTAGATGCGATGGTTTTGGCTGTTTGTTGTCGGCACTTCGTTGTTTTTCAGCTCCGCTTCGTGGGCTGAACGCAAAGGCTGGCAAGCTTTTGAACATAGCCAACAGGCGGTTCAGAATAGCAACTTTGATGTGTCTTATGTCGTTTTCAAAGGCGATCAAGTCACTAGCTTTCGTTGGTTGCACGGCTTGAATGATGGCCAGCAACTTGAACAACTCATCCCATTAGACTCAGGTGGGGTAGACATTGTCCGGCAAGATAAAATTGTCTACTACTTTACCCCCGATAAACCGGCGCTGGTCACGTTCAGTCCTTTTATCAAAGAGTTACCCGCTTTATTTTATAAATCAGTCGATGCTCTGAGTCAGCTGTATGATCCCGTCTCTGGCAGTGTCAGTCAGGTCGGGGGGCGTTCGGCGCAATTACTGCGTCTGACGGCATTTCACCCAGGACGGCTGAATTACTGGTTGTGGTTGGATGTGGAAACCGGCTTTCCTATTCGTATTGATACCGTTTCAGAAAACCAACAGGTCCTGGAGCGCTGGCAGGTGACTCATTTTCTGCTGACGAAAGAATTGCCCGACCCTTTGCAGGCTGTATTGGAGGTTCAATTTCCTGAGCCAGATACTCGTCGGGTGCAGCGGCCAGAGAATCCGGAATTAGCATCCGATTATCAGTTGGCCTGGTTGCCTTCGGGTTTCCGTAAAGTGGATGACCCATACTTTATTCCCCGGCTCGGTGCCCCCTTATTAAATTACTGGCTGCTCACCGATGGCTTGCATCAAGTCTCGGTATTTGTGCAACACTCCAATCAGGTTCCGGCGCAGGCTTATCGTGATGGTGCAACCACCATCTATGTCCAGTCCAATGAGCAGATTGATATTACCGTCATTGGCCCTGTCACACTTGATATTGCCCGGCAAATAGCTGACGCCGTGCGTTATGATTGAACAGATCGCCTCAGTCATCAAAGTGGAAGCGGATGGGGCCTGGCTGAGTACCCGTCCGGTCACCACCTGCCAATCCTGTCATGCCAGTACCGACTGCGGGACTGGCATCATTGCGAAAACCCTGACTCCCCGGCGCAGTACTTTTTTCCTCGCCACCTCTGAAGCTTTACTGCCAGGGCAACAAGTCCGCATTGGTACCACTGAACAGCGCCTGGTGGTTGCAGCGTTGAGCCTTTATCTATTGCCCTTGTTGTTGATGATGCTGTTGCTTTTTACCGTGAACTGGTTGTGGCCTGCGGCGCATGAGTTGCTGCTTATTGCGCTGGCCGGTGCAGCACTCTGGCTGGGGTTCTGGTTGGCTCGTCTGATCGCGCCTGCACAGGAGCGAGATGCCGTGGTGTTGTTAGAGGTCTTGCCGGAACTGTCGGTACAGAACCTGCCGGTCTGATGAAGAACACATAGCCACCAGAGTCAGGATCGAGTACAATTCGCCGATATTCTCTGGATGCCGTCTGGTGTTGATGTCTCTACGTAACAACCTCAAACCAGACCTCAAAGCAGTGTGCTAACTACTTAAGATATTATGCCAAAAATCAGTCATATACGTAACTTCTCTATTATCGCCCATATTGATCATGGTAAATCGACCCTATCTGATCGTCTGATCCAGCATTGTGGAGGCTTGTCTGATCGCGAAATGCAACAGCAAGTATTGGACTCGATGGATCTGGAGCGCGAGCGTGGTATCACCATTAAAGCGCAAAGTGTCACCTTGCAGTACAAAGCCAAAGATGGGGAAACCTATCAGCTGAACTTCATTGATACGCCGGGCCATGTTGATTTCAGTTATGAAGTCAGCCGCTCGTTGGCCGCTTGCGAAGGTGCCTTGTTGGTGGTGGATGCAGGGCAAGGGGTAGAAGCGCAAACGGTTGCTAACTGCTACACGGCCATTGAAATGGATCTGGAAGTGTTACCGATCCTCAATAAAATTGACTTGCCGCAGGCTGATCCGGATCGTGTGAGTGCTGAAGTCGAGGACATTATTGGCATTGAAGCTGTAGATGCCGTGCAATGCTCGGCTAAAACAGGGCTTGGCATTGAAGATGTACTGGAAGCTATTGTTAAAAAAATTCCCCCGCCGGAAGGTGAGCCAGATGCACCGACTCAGGCACTGATTATTGATTCCTGGTTTGACCCTTACCAGGGCGTGGTGTCGTTGGTGCGGGTGAAGCACGGCCAGATCCAGAAAAAAGATAAAATTAAAGTGATGTCGACCGGCCAGGTCTATGAAGTGGATAAGGTGGGTCTGTTCAGCCCGAAAGCTACCGATACCGGCGTATTAAGAACCGGCGAAGTGGGCTTCATCATTGCCGGTATTAAAGAAGTTAAAGGTGCGCCTGTAGGGGATACGTTAACCCTGTCGAAAAACTCGGCGTCTGCTCCGTTGCCTGGTTTTAAACGAGTTAAGCCTCAGGTGTATGCCGGTGTTTTTCCGATATCCTCCGATGCCTACGAAGACTTCCGGGATGCATTGTCTAAGTTAAGCCTGAACGATTCCTCGTTGTTTTATGAACCAGAAAGTTCAGGAGCTTTGGGCTTTGGCTTTCGCATTGGTTTCCTTGGCATGCTGCATATGGAAATCATTCAGGAGCGATTGGAGCGGGAATACGATCTTGATCTAATCACCACAGCGCCAACGGTTATCTATGAAGTCGAGACCAAGTCGGGCGAGATGTTGATGGTGGATAACCCCAGCAGCTTGCCAGCGGTGAACGATATTCTGGAGATCCGTGAGCCGATCGTTGAAGCGCATATTCTGGTGCCGCAAGAGTATGTCGGTAATGTGATTACACTCTGTGTGGAAAAGCGTGGTACTCAGGTCAATATGACCTATCACGGTCGTCAGGTTGCCTTGGTCTATGAACTGCCAATGGCCGAAGTGGTGATGGATTTCTTTGATCGGCTAAAGTCGACCAGTCGTGGTTATGCCTCGCTGGATTACAGCTTTGTGCGCTTTCAGGAAGCTGACATGGTGCGAGTTGATGTCATGATTAATGGTGAGCGGGTCGATGCGTTGGCGATGATTTGCCACCGCGACTTTGCCCAGAATCGCGGCCGGATGCTGGCAGACAAGTTAAAAGAACTGATCCCACGTCAGATGTTTGATATTGCCATTCAGGCTGCCATTGGCAATCACATTATTGCCAGAACCACCGTGAAGCAATTACGGAAAAATGTGTTGGCGAAGTGTTATGGCGGCGATGTCAGCCGGAAGAAAAAACTGCTGCAAAAACAAAAAGAAGGTAAAAAGCGCATGAAGCAAGTGGGCAATGTAGAAGTGCCACAAGAAGCGTTTCTTGCTGTATTGCGGATGGATAAATAACCGAAGGGCTTGGTCGATTATGGCAGGATATTTTGCAATTTTTTTGGTGATGTTTACCTTGGCCAGTGGTTTGATCTGGCTGCTGGATGCACGTTTGTTTGCGCCAAAACGGCGGCAGCGGGTTGAAGAAGCGGTTGCGGCTGCCGGGGGCAAACTGCCTGAAGAAACCATTGAACGGATTGCGCAAGAGCCATGGCTGGCGGAAACCGCCCGCTCGATTTTCCCGATCCTGGCCGTGATTACTGTATTTCGCTCGTTTTTATTTGAGCCATTTCAAATTCCTTCGGGGTCGATGATGCCGACCTTGCTGGTCGGCGATTTTATTTTGGTACAGAAGTTTGCCTACGACGTGAAAGATCCGGTGTTTCGGAAAACCTTGTATCGCAATAACACACCACAGCATGGTGATATTGCAGTGTTTAAATACCCTGAGCAGCCGAATCTGGACTACATTAAACGTATTATCGGCTTGCCGGGTGATCGGATTATTTACCGGGATAAGCAGTTTTTTATTGAAAAGGCCTGCCCGGCAGAGCAACAAGGCAATTGCCCGGGTTTGGAGCAAGTTCGTTACAGCTTTACCTCCGATGGTGAGTTTACCCAGCAGGGCATGCCACAAAACCGCTACACTGAACAATTTGGTGGCAAGGAGTACGATATTTTAATTACACCCATAGCCCCGGAGCGTAAGCGAGATTATTACCGTCAGGCTGGGACTGCTATTGATGAATGGGTGGTACCCGAGGGGCATTACTTTGCTGTGGGTGATAACCGGGACAACAGCCGGGATAGTCGCGAGTGGGGCTTTGTTGAAGAAGATCTGATGGTTGGTAAGGCCGTCTTTATCTGGATGAGCTTTGAGTTTAGTGATAACCCGGATCGGGCCTTACCGCGCTGGATCCCGGTAGGGGTTCGCTTTAACCGGTTAGGACGTATTCATTAATGAGCACGATTGTGAATCCATTATCCCGTTTAATGTCGATACTTGGTTATGAGTTTACCAACCCGGACTTACTGCAGCAGGCACTGACACATCGCAGTTGCAAAGGACGCCATAACGAGCGTTTGGAGTTTCTGGGCGATGCTATTTTGAGCCTGGTGATTGCTGAAGCCCTGTTTCAGCACTTTCCTAATGCCAAAGAAGGTGAGTTGACCCGTATGCGAGCGAGTCTGGTCAAGGGAGTGACGTTGGCTGAGATTGCTGGTGAGCTCTCCATCGCGGATTATTTGCGCCTTGGCCCGGGGGAAATGAAAAGTGGTGGCCATCGGCGTGAGTCGATTCTGGCTGATGCCTTTGAAGCCGTTTTAGGTGCCATTTACCTGGATGCGGGCATGGATGTATGCAAGGCAAGGATTCTGCACTGGTTTGACAGTCGCTTAGTTGCCATAACGCCGCAGCAGCAAAAAGATTCGAAAACCCGCTTGCAGGAGTACCTGCAAGGGCGTCGATTGGCTTTGCCTGTGTATGTGGTGGAAAGCACTGAAGGTGAAGCACATAATCAACAGTTTACGGTCAGTTGCCGCATCGAAGGGCGTGGACCGGTAGAAGCCACTGGCAGCTCCCGTCGCAAAGCTGAGCAAGATGCTGCCCACAAAATGCTGGAAACCATTCAAAATGACCATTGATACGACGGATGCTGTCACCTATGCCGGGCTGGTTGCGATTGTTGGCCGGCCCAACGTCGGCAAATCCACCTTGCTGAATCAATTGATCGGCCAAAAAGTCAGTATCACCTCAAAAAAACCACAGACCACCCGACATCGTATTCTGGGTATCGATACCCAGGGCCATTATCAGACGGTCTATGTGGACACGCCAGGTTTGCATATCGAAGAAAAACGTGCGATCAACCGTTTGATGAACCGGGCGGCTGCCAGCTCCATTATTGATGTCGAACTGGTTATTTTCGTGGTTGAAGGTACGCGCTGGACGGATGATGACCAGATGGTGCTGAATCGCCTGATTGCGGCAAAGAAACCAGTGATCCTGGCGGTGAATAAAGTCGATCATTACCAGGATAAAAACAGTTTGCTGCCGCACTTGCAGTGGCTAGGCCAGCAGCTTGACTTTATCGAGGTGGTGCCATTATCGGCGAAAACTGGCAATAATGTTGATAACCTGCGAGCTTTGGTGCAAAAGCGTTTACCCCAGTGTGAGTTCTTTTTCCCTGATGATTACATTACCGATCGCTCGATGCGTTTTATGGCTGCCGAAATTGTTCGTGAGAAGCTGATGCGCTTTCTCGGTGATGAGTTGCCTTACTCGGTGACGGTCGAGATTGAACGTTTTAAGTGGGAAGATAAACTGTATCATATTGCGGCTTTGGTGCTGGTTGAGCGAGAAAGTCAGAAGCGGATGGTGATTGGCAATAAAGGTGAGCGAGTCAAGACTATTGCCACTGAGGCCCGCAAAGATTTAGAGCGATTGCTGGAGCAACAGGTCTTTTTGCAGGTGTGGGTGAAAGTTAAATCCGGCTGGGCGGATGACGAGCGCGCGTTACGAAGTCTGGGGTATGGCGAGCAGTAACCGCAGCGACAGCTGGCTATCTGCCTATATCCTGCACAGTCGACCGCTGGCAGAGCACAAGGTGATTTTACAGCTGTTATTACCTGAGCATGGTCGGCTATCGGCCGTGGCGCGTAAAAAGAGCGGTAAGCAACAGCGTAGTCTGCAACCTTTTCAGTCTGTTTTGCTGCAATTAAGCGGTCAGGCCGAGTTGAAAAGTGTCAGAAAGCTGGAAGAACAGGGGCCGGCTTTGTTGCTGCAAGGCACTAGTCTCTACAGTGGTTTGTATCTGAATGAACTGTTGTGCCGTGTCTGGCCGAATAACCTGGCTAGCGATCATTTGTATGGGTTGTATCAGAGTTGCTTGCATCGGCTGGCCTTGGCGCAGCAGCAGGCCGAGGCGATAGAGCGCGCGTTGCGAACCTTTGAGTTTGACTTGCTCTCTGAGTTGGGGCAGCCCATTAACTGGCAGTTTGATGCCAGCGAACAGCCTATTCAGCCTGGCATCGTCTATCAATGGCAGCATGATTCAGGCTGGATAGCCAGCCACAGCTTCGACGCTCAAAATGGCTGGGCAGGGCAGTTGATTCTGCAAGTGGCGGCTGGCGATTTCAGTTCGATTGCTTGTCGTCGTGCGGCCAAGCAAATGAGCCGTACTTTTCTGCAGCCATGGCTTGGTACGAAACCGCTATCCAGTCGTGCTCTGTTTCAACAGCATAGCGGTTAATGAACAGGAATTTGGTGAACACTCTATGTCAGCACTTCATTTAGGCATTAATATTGATCATGTGGCGACACTGCGGCAAGCTCGGGGAACTTCATACCCTGAGCCGGTGCATGCCGCCTTAGTCGCCGAACAAGCTGGTGCCGATGGCATCACTGTGCATTTGCGAGAAGACCGCCGTCACATCATCGATCGTGATGTCTACTTGTTAAAGCAAACCTTGTCGACCCGCTTGAACCTTGAAATGGCGGTGACGGAAGAAATGCTGGCTATTGCGCTGGATGTCAAACCTTACTTTTGTTGTTTGGTGCCGGAGAAGCGCGAAGAGCTGACGACGGAAGGTGGGCTGGATGTCGCAGGCCAGCTGGAAAAAATTCAAGCGGCTTGTCAGCGCTTAACCGATGCCGATATTCTGGTGTCGTTGTTTATTGATCCAGAGCCTGAGCAGATTGATGCGGTGGTGGCAGCCGGAGCCCCTTATATTGAGTTGCATACCGGGCGTTATGCTGAAACAACGGGGCTGCAGCAACAACAAGAGCTGGAGCGGATCCAGCAGGCGGCACGTTATGCCAGCAGCAAAGGCTTAGTGGTCAATGCCGGGCATGGTTTGCATTACCATAATGTCCAGCCGATTGCGGCCATCCCGGAAATGTATGAGCTGAATATTGGCCACGCCATTGTCGCCAGGGCGGTTTTTTCCGGTTTGCATGCAGCAGTCGCCGATATGAAGCAACTGATGTTGCAGGCGCGCCGCTAACATGTCCATTGCTGGCCTTGGCACCGATATCGTCCAGATCAGCCGGATTGAACGCAGTTTAGCGCGCAGTCCTGCTTTGGCTGAGCGGGTGCTGACGGCTCAGGAGTTGATTGATTTTCATGCGCATGCCCAGCCAGCTCGCTTTCTGGCTAAACGATTTGCTGCGAAAGAAGCCGCGGCGAAAGCGCTAGGTACCGGCATCGGTCGGGGGGTATCCTGGCAGCAAATGCAGATTGATCATGATGAGTTTGGCGCGCCCTTACTGATTTGTTCGGGCTATAGTCAGCAATTGCTGGAGCAGCGACAGGTGACACGCTGCTGGTTAAGCATCAGCGATGAACAGGACTATGCCTGTGCCACCGTACTGCTGGAGCGCAGCTAGGGCGTGCCCTAGCTGACTGAAGCCAGTATGGTATTCCAATCCACTTCTTTAACATCCTGCAACAACCCTTCCACGACATCCGATAGCTCCAGCATTTCTGGTTCCAATTGGCTCAATGGCAGGCCTTTTTTTAACTGCGTTTCCAGCTGCTCAGTCAGTTGCTTTAATTGAGGGACGCCACTGTAGCAGGTGGCCCCATGCAGTTTATGGACATGCTGCAGCAAGGCTTCAGCGTCCTGCTGCTGCCATGCCTGCTGGATCAGGCGGTAAGATTCCGGCAACGAAGTGCAAAGCATGTGCAGCATATCAAGCGCCAACCCAGCTTTGCCGCCCGCTCGTTGCAGCGATAATGACCAATCAATGTAACTGCTGATCGGTATCAGTGGGGTGGTACTGCGCTGACTCTGGCTGGATGCGCTATGCTGCTGGTGCTCCTGCAGGGTGAGTTGCAGCATATGCTCATCCAGTGGTTTGCTCAGAAAGTCAGAGAATCCCAACTTAAGTAACCGTTCACGCTCTCCTGCCACGGCATGAGCGGTTACGGCAATAATCGGTGTTTGTTCATTCAGGGAGCTCAGTTGTATTTTTTTGCAGGCGGCAATACCATCCATCACCGGCATGTTGATGTCCATAAAAATCATATCGTACAAATGTTGAGTGGTTTTATGCCAGGCCTCGGCACCATTTACCGCGGTATCCACTGAGGTGACTAACTCAGCCAGTAATGTATAGATGAGTTTCAGGTTCGCCTCATTATCATCCACCACCAGTACACGCAGGTTCGCCTTGGGCGACACCTGTTGATGCGGTGTTGTCTGATCAGGCTGCAGGTAGGGTTGAGCCAGCACTAGAGCCAGCTTTCGGTGATGCACTGGCTTGGACAAACAGGCATCGGCACCTGAGAGTTGGATGGCTTCACGCATATGCGGTGACAAGGTGTTGACCAGTAAATAGCACTGTTTGGCGTGCGGCTTCACCCGTTGCACCAACTCTTGGATTTGGTTTAATTGATGCAGCGATAAGGTCCGGCCAAGCAAGGCAATATCGTATGATTGCTCCCGAGCCAGTGCCTGTTGCAGCTGGGCCTGAGTAGCACAGGGGGTGACATCCAGGCCCCAGCTATGCAGCAGGTTCAGACAGGCTTCACGCGAGTATTGCTGTGGCTCAAAAAATAACACGCTTTTCGCATCCAGCACTTCAAGTGGTAAGGGCTCAGATACCGTGGTTGGATGGCGATGACATTCCAGAGTAAACCAGAAGGTAGCACCATGCGCGGGTTGGCTATCGACTCCAATGGTGCCGGACATGGCATGCACCAGTTTTTGCGAAATCATCAGACCAAGGCCAGCACCAATATTGCGGCCATCGCTGGACTGATTATTGTTTGTGCCCCGAAACAAGCCTTGCTGTTGCGCTTCAGTTAAGCCAATACCAGTGTCTTGGATGGTAAAGTGCAGCGATAGCTGATGTTGACTTAGAATGCTGGCTCGAACCCGGATCACCACACTGCCACGTTCAGTGAACTTGATGGCATTGCCGGCTATATTCATCAGCACCTGAGTTAGGCGAGTGCTGTCGACCACGATATCATCCGGGCAACTGGGATCAATAATCAGAGCCAGTTCTAACTGCTTCTCGAAAGCTTGTGCGGCCAGCAGCTCTAACGCATCATCCAGTAGCTCACGCAACGACATCGGTTGCGGGTTAAGCGGCATACGGCCTTCTTCCAACCGGGCAAAATCAAGCACATCGTTCACCAGCGTCAGTAAGTTATTGGCCGACTTCTGAATGGTTTGTAAATAATCGAACTGGCTGGCATTCAGTTGTGTTTTCAGCAATTGGCGGGTAAAGCCCAGCACCCCATTCAGAGGAGTGCGGAGTTCATGGCTCATTTTAGCCAGAAACTCGGTTTTCTGCCGGTTTTCCTCGATGGCCTTGCGGCGATCCAGCTCCAGCTCAATGCTTTGCACCTCGAGCTGTTCCATGCTCTGCTGCAGATCGGCGGTGACCTGTTCAACTTGTTGCTGCATTTCATCTTGCAGCCCCTGACAATAATGCAGCAAGGCTTGCAAGCCTTGCTGCAGCTGGTGCAACTCACTAGGGTTTTTTAATGCTGGGCTGTGGTCTGGTAACAGATGTTTGT